>JAQBOS010000524.1 GCA_028287925.1 Mucilaginibacter sp.
GGTCGCACTTTATAAGCTGCCGTTGCGGCAGGCCATGAAAGCTGAATAAAATATGGTCGTAAGTTTCAGGCTGATATTTTCTGCCATTATTGGCAAAGGTTTCTATCATCAGCTCATTATCGTGAAACGAGTTTTCAAATGATATAGATGGGATAGTTTGCCATTTACGTACAAGATCCATCACCTTATCATAGACCGAACCTGTACTGGCCGAAGCATATTGCGGGAACAGGGCAATAACCCGGATGCTTTCAACTAATGATCCCTTTAACCTGTTCAACGCCGACTCAATAGAAGGGCTTTGATAACGCATAGCCAGCTCAACCTGGTAGTCATCCCCTAACCGTTGTTGAAGCGCCTGGTGTTGCAACTTACTGTAATGTAACAAGGGCGACCCGGTTTCAGCATCCCAGATGTGCTTATAAAGCTTGCCGGATTTTGGCGCCCTGAAAGGGGCAATAATACCTTTTACCAAAAGTGCACGGGATACCGGGTTGATATCAATCACCCGCGGGTCCATTAAAAACTCATCCAGGTACTTGCGAACATCCTTTGTTTCCGGGCTATCAGGTGTACCTAAATTAACCAGTAAAATTCCTTTTTTACTCATGATTTTTTGCTCCGCAAAAATAGTGATTAGAGGTAAGAGATTAGAGGCTAGTTGAAAATAGAGATTGAGGGTTTGAGATTATTGACAATTGGGTGATTCGTAATAGTTTGTGGCGGGCCTTTCGACTGCCAACTGCCTACTCAAAACTGCCCACTACTTAATACTGTTCTAAGGCAGCTTTCACCTCCTGCATCAGCCACATTGGGGTTGAGGTAGCGCCGGCAATGCCGATCGTATCACCCGGAGCAAACATACTGCTTTGCAACTCGCCGACTGACGATATAAAATAGGTTTCAGGATTATGCTTGCGGCAAACTTCAAATAAAACTTTGCCGTTTGATGATTTCTGACCCGAAACAAATACGATCTTGTTAAACCGGGTTGCAAACTTTGGCAGGTCCTTGTCCCGGTTTGATACCTGGCGGCAAATGGTATCATTAGCCTTGAGGTTATAGCCGCGTTGTAAAAGCTGGTCTTTCACGTTGTAAAATTTCTCCATGCTTTTGGTGGTCTGGCTGTAAAGGGTAATGTTTTCAGGCAGCTCAATGTTATCCAATTCAGCAAGATCCTGGAAAACCAGCGCCTCGTTGTTAGTTTGGCCCTGTAAGCCCACCACTTCGGCATGGCCATGTTTACCGAAGATCAGGATCTTCTCATCGGCATCATATGAGGTTTTAATACGGTTCTGCAGTTTAAGCACAACCGGGCACGATGCATCTATTAATGTAATATTATTTTCTAATGCTATACGATAAGTATCGGGTGCTTCACCATGAGCGCGGATCAGTACCTTTTCGTTGCTTAGGTTTACCAGGTCGGCATGTTCAATTATCTTAAGGCCTTTGGCTTTCAGGCGTTCAACCTCTTCATCATTGTGCACAATATCGCCAAGGCAGTAAAGGTATCCGTCTTCGGCAAGGATCTCTTCGGCCATATCAATGGCATATACCACCCCAAAACAGAACCCCGAATCCTGGTCAATAGTAACCTTTAGCTGATAATCTCCCATGGTGGTACAAAAATAATGAAAAATGTTTGTTAGTACATCCATTCAACAAGGCTTTCGACGAGCGGGTGATAATTACTTATTACGGCTCTGCCTTCCAAAAAAGCCGGAAATGGTAAAATTTGTGGTTGGTCTATGAAAAAAGAAGGTTTAATGTAAACAATGTCCTTTATTTACCTGTCGTTATATTTTTATATATATAACGATTATATTTGCACTGTTTTGCCTCAACTTAAATAATTTATGAAAAAAAACTTACGCTTACCCCACCGTAAAACTACCAGTTACCAGCTACTGCAAATTGCTTTGATTACAATGGTGATTGCAGGATCACTTTTATCCGGAACCGCATCCGCGCAAATAAAGGATGTGCCCCCCGATTCAATAAGATATGCGGGATCTGTTTACCAAAAAATAAAGCCGAAGCCAACCTACCCAAAAGTTGTGGGCTATCTGAGTTTTATTCTGCCGCTCGAAACTTTATCAGCCGGAAAATTTACACCCAACTTTTCACATCATGCCAGTAGCATCGGTTTCCCTGTGGGTGTAAATGTATTATACAGCGAACGGTTTGGCTTTAGCTATGAGCTTACACCGACCATAAAAGCATCCGGTGGCAGTAGCAAGGTAAGTAACCTGTTAATTGACCCGGGTACCATGTTTCGTTTCGATCATGGCTTTACCATTATTACCCGCCTGGCTTTTGAAACATCCGGCAGGTATGGCTTTACCCCGGTTTTTAACCAGGTTTATGCCCGTTCCAAAGCAGTGAATTATTTTGTCGCCTTGTCGCTTCCAAACCGGTTCGGGAATAATGATCCCTACTCATTGGGTTTAAACCTGCAGATTGGTTTTACATTCAATTAGCCGGATACAGCCATGTAATTGTTCCATGATTTTCCGGAAAACGATCGACAGTGACCGATCGTTTTCCGGGAAATCGACATTCGCATATTGCCGCACTTATTCTTTCTTCCCCCGGCGCCGGCATTACGCACGTTTTTAAATCGCCACAACCATTTTGTTAATTCAAAAATTATGTAAATGGTGTAGCCTTCTTGAAGGCCTTTAGAAAAAATAAATTAATCTGTGAAAAATTCTGATTCAGCAAATAGTAATATCCTAACAAATCCGAATTCGAACATCCGAAATTCGAAATCATCCAACTCTTCTACCTTTCCATTCATTTCTTTTAGTAAGCTGTTTTTGGATAGATAAAAAAGCAATAATAACCATGTTTACCATTTGTACCGGGTGCAAAATTATATTGTACGAGGGGTTTTGACCTGATGAAAGGGAGATCATTACACGGGTAAGGATAATTAAGCCGCCCATAAAAAATATCAGGTTAAAGTTCAGGGTCATTAGTACTATCATGGGGCCACCAATCAGCAATAAAATATAAACCATTAATCCCGGTACGCTGTAACTAAAAGCTGCCAGCGCATTCTTGCTGAATCCGTTTATGGCCTCTTTATAGGTTTTATACATGCGGCAACTTATCATGCCGTTGGCCAGTAAAACCTCTCCGTTATAGGCGGCTGCTTTAACAAGCCTCATAATTTCGGCATCTTCAACCACTTTATCTTTAGCAAGCTGGTGCCATTGGTTTTCGTTGTAGGTAGCGGCATCAAACAGCATAAACTGTCCGCATGCCGTAGCTGTGGCAGCATTTTTTGATAAAAACACCAATCGCAGTGGCAATAAATTCAGTAATAAAAAATGCAGCAGCGGTACGGTTACTTTTTCGCCGGTGGTTTGCATCAACTGGTTGGGGAACAGACTTAACAAACCTAGTTTATTAATATACATACGGTGTATTGCGCTATTAATGAGATGATCACTTACTACATCGTCGGCATCCAAAAACAACAAATACTTCCCTTTAGCCTTTTTTGCAAGCTGGTAACAGGCATGGTTTTTACCCAGCCATCCCTGCGGCAGCTCTTTCCCTTTAATAACACTGAAATTTTTATGGGTAGTGGCAAAGTTTGAGCAAATTTCATAGGTGCTGTCTGATGAGTCATCGTCATAAACAATCACTTCGTAGTCTTTATAATCCTGGTTGCGGATTGATTGTAACAGGGTTAAGATATTATTGGCTTCGTTTCGTGCCGGGATAAGGATAGATACCAGGTCGTCATAACGCCTGTTTACCCTGGTTAGCTTGGGGTTGGATATAAAATTGAAAAGCGTTACCGTAAAACGGAGCACCATAAATAATAAGGTAATGGCTATTACTATGATCACTTTCTTATAAATCTATTTCTGTTTGAATCTTTTTTGCTGCATCATATTGATGAAGAAACCAATGTATGAATCTGTTTTTTTTATCCGCTAGCATTTAGTGCAAGGTAAATATATATGAATGAATTTTTACATTCCCGGCCTTTCATTCACAAAGAAGCGTAACTGTATATCAAAAAATCATATGTATATATGATAATAGGCGAAAGGTTTGTGTTATAATAAAGGCCTATCTTTGATTTGATAATCAAATAGTTATGCTCTTATTAAATATTAGCGTGCATATGTTATTTGCATTATTATTATTGAGTGTTAAATAAAATACACTGACAATTTCTTTTTAAGCACAAAAATTAAATTATTATGGAAAGCTTGAATAGTTTGCTTTTTACTTTTATGGGAGCAGCCATAATTTTCGCCTCTTTCGGTAAAAGTGGTGCAGTAAGGGCTGCCAGATGCCGCCAAAACGGCTATTATAAGATACATGACTTTTTTATACTATATATAAAGTGCTGACCAGCACTTTATGCTTCCTTTTTTTATATAAACTGCGTATTAACATCCTAATAAACAAGTAAATATACTCATAAGGGTAACGCTTAATACGTATGTAAGATTCGGTAAAAATACCGTGCAGATTGCGTAAATATCCTAATCATCTTCTCTGCCTGGTTACCCAATTTTGTGACGGAGTAAGGGATACGGTTTATTAACCAATAAACAAACTCATAAAAAAAATCAATAACAAATTAACAATTAATCACATGAAAAAAATTAACTCTCTATTACTGTTACTAACAACTTCTATGCTGTTAATAGCAGGTTGCGGAAAAGATGGTGCAGTTGGGCCACAGGGCTCTGCAGGCGTAGTTGGCCCGGTAGGCCCCACAGGCCCTGCGGGTACCAATGGTACTAACGGTACTAACGGAACAGCAGGTGCAACGGGTGCTACAGGTGCAACGGGTGCTACAGGTACAGCCAATGTTATTTATTCTAACTGGTATACCCCGGCAACGTATACAAAAACAACCATTTTTGGCACAGTTAACTTTACAGCCGATATACCTGCCTCTAAAATTACCCAGGCCATTTTAGACAATGGGACAATAGTGGTATATGGCAAACTTAACGGGTATAATCCTGTTATATGGCCTACTGACCAGGTGAGTCAATTACCTATTGCAATTAATTATATGAGTGGCACTACCCCTAATCTTGATACATGGTCAGCAGCTTACACAGTTGGGAATGTAATAATAAGCTTAACAAGTAGTACAAACGCTTACACCAACATATCAAACGCACACCAGTTTAGGTATGTTATAATTCCGGGTGGCGTACATACCCTTAGCAATGTTAACCTTAAAAATTATAAAGAGGTGCAACAAGCACTTCATATGAATAATTGATCTTCGATTTTTTACCTGTAAAAATTGTCTTAAAACACCGGAAGCTTACGTTTCCGGTGTTTTAATCTTTAATATGGTTCATAATAGCAGCAGTTGCCCCGGTATGTTCTTTTACATAAGTTGTAGCTGCCTCGCGTGCTTTATTGTAAAATACCGAATCATTGACCAGGTTGCTTGTTGCTGTTTTCAACCCCTCTTTATCGGCAATGCTAAACCCGGCTTGCAGGGCTACCAGGTCATGTGCCTCTTTAAACTTTGAATATTCCGGGCCAAAAATTACCGGTAAGCCGAACGCAGCAGCTTCCAGCGTATTGTGGATCCCCACGCCAAAACCACCGCCTATATAGGCAATATCGCCATATTGATATAGTGACGACAGCATGCCAATGTTATCGATGATGAGATTTGAAATATGAGATGTGAGATGTGAGATTTGAGAATATCGTGCTGTTGACCCTTCTGGTAAAAGCTCCATTAGTCTTTCTATTTTCTCTTCACTTATCTCATGCGGGGCAATGATAAATTTCCAGGCGGGGTATTGGCTTACCAATGTGGCTATCAATTTTTCATCGGGGGGCCAGGTGCTGCCTGCAATAAATATTTTATGCCCGTTTTTAAATTCTTCAATAACGGGGATGGCTTTTGGCTGCTGTGCATTGTCCCAAACCCTGTCGAACCGGGTATCGCCGCTTATGGTAACATTATTTATCCCAAGCTGTTGCAGCAATGCTGCTGACCGCTCATCCTGTACAAAAAACCAGCTTACAAAACCCAGCATTTTACGGTGTAAGCCGCCGTACCATTTAAAAAATACTTGTTTAGGCCTAAAAATTCCTGAAATTACGTATACCGGAACATTCTGCCGGTGCATTTCATTAAAAAAATGGTACCAATATTCATATTTGGTAAATATTGCCATTTGGGGTTGTATGATATTGATAAAATCTCTTGCATTTTGTGTAGTATCCAGCGGTAAATAGTAAACAGCATCGGCCAGGGGGGTATTTTTTCTTATTTCGTATCCCGAAGGGGAAAAAAAAGTAACAACTATTTTATTATTAGGATACAATATTTTAAATTGCTCCAAAACAGGGCGACCCTGTTCAAACTCACCAAGTGATGCGAAATGAAACCAAATACTTTCAGAAAATCGCACAAAAGGCTGATTTTTTCGGCCGTTGATCCAGAGTCTGGCTTTTTTGTTGAAAAATGAAGCTAAATAAATTGCAATGAAATATAATAGAACCCCGGTGTTATATAGTAAGCGCATTTTAATTATGATTTATTAACTTCGCGGGGATAAATGTAATCACAATAAAATACTTTATTTATGAAAATTGCTGTTATCGGAACCGGCTATGTAGGCCTTGTAACTGGAACGTGTTTAGCCGAAACTGGCAATGAGGTTGTATGTGTTGATATAGTTGAAGCAAAAGTAAACAAAATGCGCGCCGGCGAAATGCCCATTTATGAGCCGGGCCTTGATCTGTTATTTCACAGAAATATAAAACAGGAAAGATTAACTTTTACAACCAACCTGGCCGAGGCCATTGCTGCCGCAAAGGTTATATTTTTAGCATTGCCAACCCCTCCGGGTGCTGATGGCTCTGCTGACCTGAGTTACGTGCTTGGAGCAGCAAAGGACATAGCAAAGATAATTACGGAATACAAGGTGATAGTTACTAAATCAACCGTTCCGGTTGGTACTGCTGATAAAGTTACCGCGGTAATGAAAGCAAATACCGATGTGCCGTTTGCCGTGGTTTCAAACCCTGAATTTTTACGGGAAGGTGTTGCCGTTGAAGATTTTATGAAACCCGACAGGGTTGTTATAGGCACTATGGACGAGAAGGCCCGCCAGATTATGGGCGACCTGTATGCGCCTTATGTACGCCAGGGTAATCCCATCATTTATATGGATGAGCGCTCGTCTGAGTTAACAAAATACGCCGCCAATTCATTCCTGGCAACCAAAATTACTTTCATGAACGAGATTGCTAACATGTGCGAGCTTGTTGGCGCTGATGTGGATATGGTTAGGAAAGGTGTAGGCGCTGATGCACGGATCGGCAAGCGCTTCCTGTTTCCTGGTGTTGGATATGGTGGCAGCTGTTTCCCTAAAGATGTTCAGGCGCTGGCAAAATCAGCCGAAGAAAATAAATATGAGTTTAAGATCTTAAACTCTGTAATGGAAGTTAATGAAACGCAAAAAAAACGCCTGGTTGTAAAAATGCGCGAACATTATGGCAAAGACGGATTAAAAGGAAAAACCTTTGCGCTTTGGGGACTGGCCTTTAAACCTGAAACCGATGATATCCGCGAGGCCCCGGCCTTGTATATAATTGATGAGTTGCTTGCAGAGGGCGCGAAGGTTATTGCTTATGACCCTGAAGCTATGCCAAACGTTAAGCAATTACTTGGGGACAAGATCACCTATTCAGCCGACAGGTATTCGGCGCTTGAGGGAGCTGATGCTTTGCTGATTGTGACCGAGTGGCCGGTTTTCAGAACACCGGATTTTGATTTTATGAAAGAAAAGTTAAAAGCACCTGTTATATTTGATGGCCGTAATCTTTACGACCTGGACAGGATGAAAGATCATGGTTTTTATTATAGCAGCATAGGACGTAAAGTAATTGGTTAATGGCAGAACGCAAAAGAATATTAATAACCGGGGCAGCAGGCTTTTTAGGTTCGCATCTGTGCGATAGGTTTATTGCTGAAGATTATCATGTTATTGGCATGGATAACCTGATAACCGGCGACCTGAGAAATATTGAACATTTATTTAAGCTGGAAAATTTTGAGTTTTACAACCATGATGTTTCCAAGTTTGTTTATGTCCCCGGCAACCTGCATTATATCCTTCACTTTGCTTCGCCGGCAAGCCCTATTGATTACTTAAAAATACCTATCCAAACTTTAAAAGTTGGGTCATTAGGCACACATAACCTTTTGGGGCTGGCCCGTTCAAAAAATGCAAGGATGCTGATTGCATCAACATCCGAAGTATACGGCGACCCCAGCGTAAACCCGCAGCCCGAAGAGTATTGGGGAAACGTTAACCCTGTTGGCCCCCGTGGTGTTTATGACGAGGCTAAACGTTTCCAGGAAGCCATAACTATGGCCTATCACACCTTTCATGGCCTGGAAACCCGCATTGTTCGCATTTTTAACACCTATGGTCCGCGGATGCGGCTTAATGACGGGCGTGTATTGCCTGCCTTTATTGGCCAGGCTTTAAGAGGTGAATCACTAACCATGTTTGGCGATGGTTCGCAAACACGTTCTTTTTGTTATGTTGATGATTTGGTTGAAGGTATTTATCGCTTATTGTTCAGCGATTATGCGCAGCCAATGAATATTGGTAACCCTGATGAGATAACCATCCGCGAATTTGGCGAAGAGATAATAAAGCTTACAGGAACCGATCAAAAGTTAATAAGCCTGCCATTACCAACTGACGATCCTAAACAGCGCAGGCCTGATATCACCAAAGCTAAAAGCATTTTAGGCTGGGAGCCAAAGGTTTCAAGAAGCGAAGGGTTGAAGATCACTTACGAATATTTTAAATCGCTTCCCGAAAAGGAAATACTGCATAAGGATTTTACATATTATAACAAAAATTAATGGCTAAAATATTAGTAACAGGCGGCTTAGGCTACATAGGATCGCATACAGTAGTTGAGCTGGTGAGCGCCGGGCACGAACCAATAATAGTTGATGACCTGTCAAACTCTAACATTAAGATCCTTGACCAGCTGAGCAAAATTATTGGATTTAAACCTCCCTTTTACCAGTTTGACATTTGTGATGAACAAAAGCTGAAAGATTTTACAGCCGCCGAGCCTGCTATTGATGGCATTATTCATTTTGCCGCCTTTAAGGCTGTTGGCGAGTCTGTTCATAACCCGTTAAAATACTATCGGAATAATATTTATTCCTTGGTTAATTTATTGGATGCCTATAACGGTAAACCTGTAAATTTTGTTTTTTCATCAAGCTGCACCGTATATGGCCAGCCGGATGAATTGCCTGTAACTGAAAGTGCACCGGTTAAACCGGCACAATCGCCATATGGCAATACAAAACAAATAGCCGAAGAAATACTGAAAGACGCTATTACTGCTGGTAACGCCCATAAGGTTATTGCATTAAGATACTTTAACCCGGTAGGGGCGCATGATACGGCACTTATTGGTGAGCTGCCTAACGGCGTTCCGCAAAACCTGGTACCTTTTATAACACAAACTGCCATTGGCAAACGCGAAAAAATAACAGTTTTTGGAAACGATTATAATACCAAAGATGGTAGCTGCGTACGTGATTACATTCATGTAGTTGATTTGGCAAAAGCGCATGTTGCTGCTTTAAAATTAATGGCGAACAATGACTTTAAAGGTTACGACGTGTTTAACATAGGAACCGGTAACGGCAATACGGTATTAGAAATAATAGCCGCTTTTGAAAATACTACAGGTGTAAAATTAAATTACCAAATAGGCCCGCGCAGGGATGGCGATGTAGAGAAAGTTTGGGGCGACGTAACTAAATCTACCCAAATATTAAACTGGACCGCAGAGTTTGGTATTGATATCATGATGTCATCTGCCTGGGAATGGGAAAAATATTTATCGCAAAACCCGTCATAACTTTACAATAAAGGCATACCATTATAAGTTGCTATAATAACCAATTGGCATCAACCAGATAACAATAAAACTATTTAATGAAAAAGATAATTATTACCGGCGGAGCAGGCTTTATTGGATCGCACGTTGTGCGCCGTTTTGTAAAAAATTATCCGGGTTATAGCATTATTAACCTCGATAAATTAACCTATGCAGGCAACCTGGCCAATCTGAAAGACATTGAAGATGAACCAAACTACCGGTTTATAAAAGATGATATTGTTGATATTGAATTTATACAAAAACTTTTTGCTGATGAACAACCTGATGCAGTGATCCATCTTGCTGCTGAGTCGCATGTGGACAGATCAATCACCAATCCATTAGAATTTGTGATGACCAATGTGGTAGGTACGGTAAATTTATTAAACACTGCCCGCCAGATCTGGAAGGGCAAATATGGTGAAACCCGCTTTTATCATGTATCAACAGACGAGGTTTATGGCTCATTAGGCGAAACCGGGATGTTTACCGAAGAAACAGGTTATGATCCGCATTCACCATATTCAGCTTCAAAGGCTGGGTCTGACCATTTTGTGAGAGCCTATCATGATACCTACGGGCTTGATACCGTTATTTCAAACTGTTCAAATAATTATGGTTCTTTTCACTTTCCCGAAAAATTAATCCCGCTTGCCATTAACAACATCAGGCAAAACAAGCCGGTGCCGGTTTATGGCAAAGGCGAAAACATAAGGGATTGGTTATGGGTTGAGGACCATGCAAGGGCAATTGACGTGATATTTCATAAGGCAAAAGCAGGATCAACCTATAACGTTGGCGGCCACAATGAGTGGAAAAACATTGACTTGATTAAACTGTTGTGCCATATACTGGATGATAAGTTAAACAGGCCCGCAGGCACGTCAGAAGGTTTGATCACATTTGTAACAGACAGGGCCGGGCACGATCTAAGATATGCCATTGACTCATCAAAACTTAAGGATGAATTGGGATGGGTACCTTCTATCACCTTCGAAGAAGGTCTGGAGAAAACTGTTGAATGGTATCTTGATAATGAAGAGTGGCTGAATGATGTTACTTCAGGGCATTATCAGCAATATTATGGGGAGCAATATAATAACCGCTAAAAATGTTTGGGCTATTTAAAAAGAAAGAGAAGAAAAGAGAGATCACATTTGATTATAGCTCATTAGTGGTTGATATGCATTCACACGTGCTGCCGGGTATTGATGACGGAGCGCAAAATCTGGAGGAATCAATCTTTCTGGTAAAACAAATGATGGCGCTGGGGATAAAAAAAATAATTGCCACCCCGCACATTATGATTGATTATTACAGAAATACCGCCGAATCTATTAATGGTGCACTTGAGATCCTTAAAGCCGAACTTGTAAAAGAAAAATTAGCTATAGAAGTGGAGGCTGCCGCCGAACATTACTTTGATGAAACCTTTGAAGCAAGGGTTGACGATGGTAAACTGATGGTAATGGGTGATAATTATGTGCTTTTTGAATTTTCATTTATTAATAAGCCACTCAATACAATCCCGGTAATTCAAAAATTAAGAGACCTGGGTTATAAACCAATTCTTGCCCACCCTGAAAGGTACCCGTATATGGACCTGGAACAATTTAAAACACTGCACGATTGGGGTGTTGACTTCCAGCTAAATACGATATCATTAACTGGCTACTATGGCAGGGAAGCAAAAAAAATTGCTGAAGACCTGATAGACAATCAATTGATCAATTTTATATCGAGTGATATGCACCACCCAAGGCATGCCGAAGCATTTAAAAATGCATTGAGGATGCCATACCTTGAAAAGGTTCTTTTTGATTATCCGCTGAAGAACGTGCTGCTAAAGTAAGAGCCGATGTGCGGATGTGCAAATATGCAGATGTGCGAATGAAAAAATGAATGAGTATAGCCGCACACTTAAGCATTCGCACATCCGCCTATTCATATCTCAAAGCCTCAACAGGGTCAAGCTTGGATGCTTTTTTGGCTGGATAAAAACCTGATATTAGCCCGATACCTGTACATAAAACTATTGCTCCAAACAACCAGCGCCACGGGGTTACAAATGATCCGCTGATATTTACGGCAATTAAGTTTCCTATAGCCATACCCAATATAATACCGCCAACCCCGCCAATAAGGCATATTACAATAGCTTCAATCAAAAATTGCTTACGTATTATAGCAGGTGTGGCGCCTAATGATTTGCGCAGGCCTATTTCGCGGGTACGCTCAGTTACCGAAACCAGCATAATGTTCATTAAACCAATAGCGGCGCCAATTAAGGTAATAATACCTATTGTTGCCCCTCCAATAGTCATATATGAAAGTTGCCCTGACAGCTCTGCCTG
>JAQBOS010000553.1 GCA_028287925.1 Mucilaginibacter sp.
ATTTGCAATTATTGAAGAAACTTTTAAAGATCATCATATGTCTTATAATATTCCATATCACATACTGGATCGTTATGATCAATATGATATAATAAGTAAATATGGCGTTCAGGATACGGTTTCAAGAGTTATCCTAAATATTTATGGTAATGGAACGACGACAATATTAAAGAATGACACCCTTGCTTTCTATTATTCGAGGATTAAATATCTTAATATAAAATATGGCGTAAATGAAGATAACGATTATTTTATCGGGATTAGAGATGGATACGAAAATGTCAGGATTCCAATGGAGATCGGGGTGTTAAAGAAAAAAAATAAAATATTCTTTTTGATTTTAACTTCCATAAACGGAATATCTAATATTGAACCGAATGAGCTTTCTAAGCTGGTCAAAAACTAATAGCAGGTTAATTTTTCATTCCTGGGCGACTATAATCGCCGATCATGTATTCCAAAGAAAAATTATGGATCAGGTTTATAAAGAATGGCCCTTGCCACCAGGTTATACTTATTAAAAATATTTGTAATGGAAGAAATACATGAATTTAGGATTTTCAAGAAAGATTATCCTTTATTGGCGCAACCCAACAACGCAAAATTCAACGGTTTTGTTTATGTTTTTAAAATATCCCGGAATGATCCTGTTTTTCAGCAAATAGGGCTGTTGCACATGGAAATGATGAAAAAATATAATGAGCCTTTTTTTGGTTTCTGGGCTGTGCGCCGTAATTACACCAAGAAAGAATTAGCTGATGCCAAACTTTTTCGATTTAAAATCAAAACGGCGTTTGAACCTGCAGGGGAAGAATGCGGAACAGAATATGACGAAAAAGTAGCGTGTGAAATATGCGGGGCGAACAGAAAACAAATTGGTCCTTTAAAATTAAAAAAGGGGTCCATTCCTAAGAAAGACATTGCAAGGACAATAGCAGGCGAAGTAGTGGTGTCAGAAAACTTTGCGACAGTCTTTAAGCAGCATCCCCTGAAAGGGGCTTTGTTTGCACCTGTTATTTTCGTCAAAGGGACTTCCGGTTACTATCAGTTAATAGCTTCTTCACCAGAGTTAGAACTAACGAAGCATACAATTGCAGGGGGTAATCCATTTGATTTACCTAAAGAAAGTACTGAAGCACTAGAGTTTGTTGTTTCCGGCGGTTACAAGGTCAGGATTGAAAAAATGGTTTTAAAATGTCCCAAAGGTCACACAATTGGACCCAGGCTCATATCAGAAGCATATGTTTTTGACTCACCAGCCATTAATGACAATGATTTTTTTGTAAGCAGGCAAAAGACAGGAGCTAAACAAGGTTTGTTAAGACCTGAACCGATATACTTTTGTTCACCTACTTTTAGAAAAATGGTAGAGGATGAAAAATTAAGTGGTTTTGATTTTGAAATAACGCATGTTGAATAACATCTCAAACTGGCTTGAGTATATTTTTTTCTTACTGTCATCGAGAATGCAGCGAAAGGTAAAAGCGTTAGGGTTTTCGTGCCCAACTACGTAGCTCCTGCAAGGACTTTTCTGTCGCTGCTGCAAGGGGCTCCCTTGTGGCCCGCAGAACAGGTAACTAAAAAGCAAAATAGCCTGCAGGACAAACAACCTGTAGGCTATTTTGCTTTTCAAGCCATTTGTATTCCAATAATTTGTACAAGAATATTTGAGGTAGTGCCATTGAAGTCTTTGTTCCGCCTGTTCCATGCTGTTTCAAACCGGTTTTTTTGTTCCATTTGTTTCCGTTGTTAGCGTCGTTTCGCGGAACAAACCACAGTAATTACTGAAAACTATTACTCATCTGAAATAACGGCAAATACATCGCAATCAATATCACCCCAACTATCAGCCCTAAAAATATGATGATGAGGGGCTCCATCATGCTGCTTAGGGTGGAGGTTTTATACTCTACTTCATCAATATATTGCTCGGAGATCTTGCCGAAAAAAAGGTCGAGCTGGTTGGTTTCTTCGCCAACTTTTATCAGCTGGATCATTTTGGAAGGGTAAACCTTAAACTGTTGCAGGCTTTCGTGCAATGATTTGCCTTTCATAATATCATCCTCCACCTTTTGCAGGGATGATTCGATAGGATAATAATTGATCATCTGCCTGATGAGCGCAATAGCCCGTAAAAGCGGCAGACGCGCATTGATCAGCAGCCGCATAGAATTGCAAAACCGGGCCAGGTAGATCTTTTGTACCAGGTTCCCAATAAGTGGCGTCCGCAGCAGGATCTGTGAAAATATTTGCTTAAACTTTTGGGTTTTGCGGGTAAACAGGATAAAGCCGATGATCAGTGCTACTAGTATAATAAATCGCCAGAAGTTGTTTTCCATAGCATTTGAAACGCTGATGATCTTTTCGGTGATCCAGGGTAGTTTTCCGCCAAAGCGTTTAAAAACGTCGCCAAACATCGGCACAACAAATTTCAGCATAAAAAACACTGCCCCTAATGAGGTGGTAAGCACCACACAGGGGTAGGTAAGGGCCGAAACTATTTTGCGGCGCTGCTTTATTTTGTTCTGGTAAAACTTAGCCAGGTCAGATAATACCTCTATCAGCTTCCCGGTTTCTTCCCCTATCTGCAGGCTGTAAACCTCGTACAGAGAAAACTTCCCGGTTTGCTGCAATGCCTGCGAAAAGGTAGTTCCGCCTAAAACAGCTTCCTGGATCTTTTTATAAAGCTCCTTGTCTTTTTCTTTTTGCTGGTCGGCAGTAATCAGTTCAAAGCTGCTTTTTAAGTTAATGCCAGCTTGCAGCAGGGAGCTTAGTTCCAGGTACAGGTATTCTTTTTTTTTATCGTTCAGTTCCTTGCTGCCAAAGCTGATGTCGCGGTTAAGCAGGGCCATAAGACCACCTTCATCTTTTTGTTTTGATGGCTTAACCGTTTTCTTTGCTTCATATCTGCTCAGGTCAATTGATGGCATTTGGATTCTTTTCTATCAGGTTTTCGGAACTGTAAGTTTTATGATAATGATAAGTGATTTCTTCTTTTTGATATTGAATTGCAAAGTCAAGTTCATCTATAATGTTTTGCTCTGCAGTTGTTTGCAATTCCAATAAGGGGACATTTTCAAAGCTTCCGCTAACATCCTTGTTTTGCACTTTAAAGGTATCAATCCTGCCTGCTTTTCTAACAATATAATCCGCAGAAAATTCATACCGCACTAAAGCGCTATCCTTCCTGAAAGAAAAACCGGCAGAACTCTTCAAAATAATCCTGGATTGTTCAAAATCACGCTTTAAAACATGATCGAGACTTACTAAAACAACCATGTCATTATTCTTATTGGTAAATGAATTATAGGATTTGATGACGATTGAATACGAAGTATAAGTAACAGCAATAAGTATGGCAGCAATCAGCATAGTGATGGTTACTTCCATTATTGTAAATGCTTGTACTTTATATTTACTCATGGGGCACTATTAATTACCTTTTGTAATTCTGCAATTTTTTGCTGGTTAGCGTCAAAAGCGGTTAAATGGATCTCTGTAAGGCCTGCATTATCCTGGTAAGGCTTTATTTCCTGCTCAATCCTGAAATCACCTATGATAACAGATAGGGTTGTGTTTTCGGTGCTACGCTCGGCTTTAAGCATAGTTTGCTGCAATAAAGCCTGAACTTTTAGTTTTTTTACAGATAGCGATAGCCGTAAAACGTTGGTATAGATCATCATCGCAATGCCAAAAACAATAACAAT
This sequence comes from Mucilaginibacter sp., assembly GCA_028287925.1. Classification (GTDB taxonomy): domain Bacteria; phylum Bacteroidota; class Bacteroidia; order Sphingobacteriales; family Sphingobacteriaceae; genus Mucilaginibacter. Next base: position 3,708 of record JAQBOS010000553.1, read on the forward strand.
GATCACCATGGACACAATAACCTCCAATATGCTGGAAGCCGGTAACCGCCTTTTTAATTTGCCTCCAGCCATTGTAAAACTTCTTTCTTTTTTCCTGAAACAGGTAATATCCCACTGCTTAAATAATAGGGAGACAATGCCTTTGAGTCAATTTTAGCATTGATCAGGTAATTCTCGAATATGGTTACCGTGTTTTTATAAAGGAACCTGCTGGTAAAAACGCTCCCATCTAATTCGGTCTTATCCTGCAATTCGAGAATGCCCTGTGAATAGATCTGACCTTTAATTTTTGAGTCCTTTTGGATGGTGATATACGGTTTTAATGGGTTCGCTGTGTTATCATAGGTAAATATAGTTCCGCTAAAATTAGTGTTGTGTCCTACGGTGATCTTTAACTGTGAATTGGTTTTTAATGATTTAAAACATAAAACCCCCAGGCTAGAAGGATATCCAAATTGACAATTAGGCTCAATCCTTATAGAATCGGTTGCAAAAAGCTGGCAATTGCCATGAAACCCACCCTTAACAATAATTGACCGGGCATAAACCAGGATGTTTTTTAAGCTGGCGGTACTATCAATAATTACGGTTGTGTCTGAAAATAAAATCACATTCCCGCTTATGTTCATATTTTCAATGGTTTTGGTTGCCTTTTTAAAATTGAAAACATGGGTAGGCCGTAAAAATGAATTTTTTAAGGAATCTTTCTTGGACAGAATGCTGTCACCTTTAATATCCTGTGTAAAATACGCTTCAAATTGCTTCAATATTTTTTCATCCAGCGCCGGTAAGGTTCTTTCGCTATTATGCTTTTTGCCGATAATAAACCGCTTATCACCTTCATAAGCCTTATTATCAATATAAGCAGCCTGAACACCCGCTTTGGGTATATAAGCGTCACCACGTATAGTCGTTTTGCCGCTTAATGAAAATGGCCTGTCCTCGTCAATTAAATAAAGCGCTGCCCATTTAGTCGAATCGATAGTATTTGCGAAAGAAAAAGATTTAAATAGTGTATCTCTTTGTACAAAAGCTTTGATGATCCCTATATCATATACACCCCATGGAATCTTTTGTAAGGAAACCGAATCCATTTCGTTACTAAACAAGCTAAATGTTTTTTCCCGGGTAAAAGATGTATCCGTACTGTTTAACAGAATGTTTATTCCTGAACTTACATTATTTTCCAATTGATCCTGCCGGAATTTTCTCTCATACTGTATCCTGTATAAATAAGCGGCAACAATTAAAGAAGAGCAAAGTAACCCGATTACAAGAGCAATAACAATAACAATATACAGCGCGGAAGCTTTTATCATTCAGACTAACTTTTTGGATCAGCTTTTTCCGGCAGGTGTTTTCTCTTTCTGATAAGAGGTAATTTTTTCCAAAATGAAACCGTACTATCCGGGAGTATAATTCCATTTTTCCAGGATGATTGATGGAGTAATGTGCCGTCATCATTCCAATCCTTCCAGCTACCTGTTTTTAAGCCATTTTTATAAGTTCCTTGTTCCCTTAGGTTCTTACTTAAATAATATTCATTATACTGGCCGTTTAGTAGCTTGCCACTGTAACCACCTTGCGTAGAATGAATTGTATTGGCGCTATACCATGCATAAAATAAATCCTTTTTAACAGTAGGTTTTGAGTTCGGTTGCTTTATTTCTGCCACAATTACTTTAGCCGGCTCAATGATCCTTACCTTTTCAAAACCTGAATTGGGCAGATCCTGGGCGTAAACGGCACCATTAACAAAACAAAAAGCGATAATGACTAATTTTTTCATAAAGCAGCTGGCTTTATTGTTATATATTTTATTTTCCCGTTATAACTGATCTTGATCGAGTCGCGCATGTTTTTAATAAGCTTAACTTGTCCCTTAACCTCTCCTTCAGTAAGCATTTCATTTTGCCCATTAATGCTTATCAAAGTTATTAATTTCTTTGATGCCGGGTTGCGAATATAACCCGAATATTGGATAAAATTCCAGTTGATACCTAGCTTTGGTATGGTGGGATTAATTTTATGAACGACCCCTTTAACCGATAATACAGCGGTATCTTTTTGCTTTGCCAGCCCAAACGGATCGCGGTAGTTTAACAGTAAATGAGTGGTGTCTTTTGGAATGGCAAAATCATTATAGGCCTCTTTTTTAATATTGGTTTGCGCGGGTACAACGGTATCATCACCCCCCGCAGCTGCATCAAAAATGCGATATATTATAATGCCCCATACTATTGCTACTATCAGCCCTAAAAGGTAGGTTACTTTTTTGTTCTTCATAACCCTTATTGCAAAGCAAAATTTCTTAACTCACTTGCCTGCCCCTCGTTGCCTGCAGCATCAAGTGCAGATACTTTCCAGTATATTTTATCACCTGCATTACCCAGGTTAAAACTATAACTTGTAGTGTTTACTGACAGGGGGAAACTAGTGTTATAGAGTGAGGTAGAATCGCTTTTAAATACGTAAAGCTTATATCGTGTTGCGGTTGCTACCGCACCCCATTGGAGAGAAACCGGCAGGCTTACAGTTTGTCCATTAGTTGGCGAAACTAAACCGGGTACAGCCGGTGGGGTATGGTCATAAACTATCGAATTTATGGCCGACCATCGGGATTGAGCAGTATCATTTTCCGCCCTTACCCGCCATTGGTATGACTGATCTTTGGGGAAGGTATAATTAAGCTGCTGACCCGGAATAACCTGGTTGGACAATACTGTACTTTCATTTGCAAAATTGTTGGTATCAATTTCAAAACGATATTGGGTAGCGCCAAACAAGGTTCCCCATTGAAAGGAAACAAAAGCCTGGTTGGTCACCAAATTATTTACCGGGGCAGTAAGCTGAACCGTTTGTTGTTTGATAGAAGATGCCTCTACCTCAAGGTTCCTCGGCGCTGTAAAAGCTGTCTGCGAACTGCCATTTTCAGCCATCACCCGCCATTGGTATATGCCGGGATCAAGGTTAAAGGAAAACCTGCTCCTGGTAACAACAGTATCCAATACCAAGCCTCCCGGTGAGGCAAAGCTTTGTGTAACCACTTGCAGATGATAAGACAGCGCGTGTTCAACTTCGTCCCACCAAAAGTTTATGGTATAGCTGGCGCTTTGATAATGATCGGCAGGTGCTTCCAGTTGTACCTGTTTTTTGCTGACCGATGGTTCGATGATGGCATCACAGGATTCCAGGAACGCAATTCCAGCCATCACTAGCATCAATAAGGGATAGGGTTTTAATCTTAAATTCATTTCGCACTAAATTACAAACTTCTTTGACATTGTTTTAATTGAAAGCAAACTTCATCTGGAATATCCTCTTTAGGCTGACATTGCCGTATTTCGCAAACCCAACGACAAGAAAATCCTATTAATGAACATTCTGCAACGATCTTGCTTTTTCCTTGGAGATTAATATTCCGTTAGTCGGCATACTCCAGTATGAATTTGCCTGTCTTCAAAAGCGATCAGGCAGCGTAAACTGCGATGATAAAATAACAAATCAATATAAAATTCCTCCCCCTCCAATGTTTGGTGTTCCCTGAAGGCATAAGTTATAACAAGAAAAAAGATGAATGTCGAACCCCAAGAATAAATTTCCTGTTTGCGTATATCGCTCATTTACAGCAGACTTTGAGCAAAATAAAAAGAGGCATACCGGAATTAAATCTCAATTATGCCTCTTTGTTCTCTTGGGTAGAGGGAACGCGCGAAATGTCGAACTTTTTGGAGGACTTGAAGGCGATTCAAGCCTGCAAGTTATAGCGGTTCGCCCAATAAGGAACCCGCACTCTCCACAATAACAAATTTGTTTATTGGGGATAGAGGTGTCTTTTCTCTATAAAGAGTATCGAACAAACTCATATCTAATAGTGGCTATTGGCATGATACAAGCGCTTGCAATATTTTCATAACTGGAAGAAATTCTCAACAGTTACAGCACTAAACCCTTTGCTTTCCGTCCCGTCGATCGGTAACTCCCCTTATCTCTCCGCAGCATTTCTGCTATGATTTCATAAAAACGTGTCCTTTATGAAAAAACAGCAAAAAACCTTCGCGGCCCTGATGAAAGACTTCGAGTACCGCTACGACCTGCGCACCGTCTTTGATGACTTCCTGACCATGGCGATCTGCGCCTGCTCCCCCAACCCCCAAACGGGACTTTCCCACGACGAGGACTTGTACTTGCAAACCGTTGAACCATACAAAACGGATGCCCTCCGGCATCATTTTCCGAAAATGTTCGCGTGCCTTACCCGTGAAATGGAAGACCGGGTCGGGAGTGGTGCCGGTAACGATGTCCTAGGCGAATTCTACGAGCAAAACCTCTATCGCAAGGGTGCGGCCCAATACTTCACGCCCTGGCCGGTATGCGAGTTGATGGCAAAATCAACGGTGGGTGTCATTGATATGCATGCAACACGTGAACCGTTGCGCATCATTGACCCGTGCTGCGGCAGTGGCCGGATGCTCCTGGCATCGGCAAGGGAGATCGGGCGGGACCAGGAGTACTACGGGATAGACATTGACCACACCTGCGTTAAGATGACGGCGCTTAACCTGTTCCTAAATGGCATGTTCCATTGCGAGGTGATGTGCAGCGATGCGCTCCGGCATGACGATTTCAGGTGCAGCTACAAAACCTCGTTCCTGCCGTTTGGGATATTTCGAGCGGAGGCCAGGGAAAATTCACGGCTGTGGCAGTTGTACAGGAATTCGTTCCGCAACAGCAGGCCGGACGGTGAAAAGCCGGAATTGGTCTTTCAGGGAAAGACTATCATCAAAGGTTCGCAATTGAAGTTATTTTAACGTAAGCAGAGGCTGTATGCCTCTGTTTTATCGTCTTGGGAATGAAAGCGGTGTACTACGGAATCTGGCGCTCGATGTGGACAATCTCGAATAATGACATTACTTCCTAGCATAACGATACCAATAACAGAAATGAGTGCCTTTTCTGTTTGTTTTAGATACCTCCCTTGTACTTCCAAACAAACCCGTTCCATTGCTTATATAAGCCTTTGGCCACCTGAATGATTGCCTTGTCTTCAATGCGCGCTTGCCTGGATGCTTCCTTAATACTATGGAACTCCGCAATCAGGTTTCCTTGCAGGTCGTATTGCTCAACAGGCTTGCATCTTGAATAGTTCTTTTTCCAGCCGGATCGGTCCGCGGTTTTGAACGTTGGCAAAACCCTGTCACGCCTGACGGCGCGAAGCTGCTTTTCGCTTTTGGTAACAGCTTGCAAATTGTCCGGGCGGTTGTTGTATCCGTCGCCGTCAACGTTGATGACGTACAGGCCGTCCTTGTCATAATCCAGGTGAGGGTCGATGAAGGTTCGGTAGATGATCCTGCGGGTGTTGAAGTGATACGGCACGCTTTCCATGGTAACCGTCACGCGCAGGTCGGTCATGGGCTCGCCCGTCTTGATATTCCTGTTTATGGCAACCGACTGGCTGATGATCTGGCCCCTAACGAACTGCTGCCCTATCCTGGGGTGGGGAATGATGCGGTCCAGGGACTTTACCCTGCCCAGGCTTGATGCCTGGAACGAGCCCTCAAAGCCCGGTACGTCCTTCCATTCTTCTCCGGGAAGGTCTGCCAATGATTTGTTTTTGTGAACAGGTATAGGGTCGGGCATGCTATCGGGGTACTGGTATTCCGATCAAAGTTAATACAAGTTTGGATCAGTGGCAACTTATCACAACGCGCACGAGAATCTGTGCGATGAAGCGATAAAGATAGTGTATTTCTCGATAGATATACGCATTACAAAAACGGTTGGTATGAAGTGGATAACACTCATACTTCACAATAGTCAATTTAACGTAGAATGAATGCTACTATTTATCGGTACTGCCAAACTTGATTCCGAAACCAATGCCAAGCCACGGCTTGCCCTGATAAAAGAAATTTTGTTTATTGCCAAACATCCTGTCTGCCCCAATAAACACACCTAGATTGAACTTGTCATTAAATTCGAAGGTGCCACCGGCACAATATGAGAGCGAAAGTGCAGTTTCACCTTTATACCCAGATTTAAAAACTGAATCCCTGTTCAAATAGGTGTCGGTTCCTAGCCCTATGCCGAATGGAATAAATCGAAAATAGTTGTTTTTATAGGGGTTATTTCCAAGCTTAAACCTAACACCAAATGTGTATGAAATAGAAGGATTGATAGAAGCGATATCTTGGGTAGAAGGCACATTAAACCGAAATTTGTACGGAATAATCATCGGCACCCCGGTAATATATTCAGAAGCCAAATACTGCTGTTCGGGCAGTAAATCCTTTGGTGCCTTTGTAATTTTAAATTCGAAATCTGCCGGATTAGATAACGGTACCGTTTTGGAGTACTCAATATTTTGGTATTTCCGTAATCCTGAATAGGTGTATTCGACCATTTTGCTTGTGAAGGCAACACCGTTCAAAATGTATATGTATTGCGTGTCCCCATCTTTCACTATTGAGTATCTTATAAAGGAGCCAGGCTGTACAATTATCCTGTATATCACGTCTTCCTTTTTAATCGGAA
>JAQBOS010000563.1 GCA_028287925.1 Mucilaginibacter sp.
ATGCACTTTCAAGGAAAGACCTCATCGAAATATCGGGCGTTGCTGCCAGCAGAATAAACCCTGGAGTGCTTTATATTCAAAACGACAGCGGTAATCCCAGCCAGGTTTATTTAACGGATAGCGGCGGAGCGGATAGGGGTACACTTAGCCTGCCAACTGTTCCTAACCGGGATTGGGAAGATATTGCCGTTGGCCCGGGGCCTGTAGCTGGTAAAAGTTATGTGTATGTTGGAAATATAGGCGACAATGATTCAAAGTACAGTTCAGTTTTTGTTTATCGCTTTGCTGAGCCGGATCTTGGAGGGAAAACCTCACCAGTAATTTTAAATATTTCAGATATAGATATTATTGAATTAAAGTATCCCGATGGCCCGCGCAATGCTGAAACCCTGATGGTTGATCCGTTAACAAAGGATCTTTATATTGCTAGTAAGCAGAGTAACAACTCGCATATATATGTATCAAAGTTCCCCCAAAGTACTACTTCGGCCACTACAATGACACCTGTGGTTCAATTGTATTTTAATAAAGCAACAGGCGGGGATATTTCACCTGACGGCACCGAAATTTTACTCAGAAGTACTGAACTGATCTGGTATTGGAAACTCCCGGCCGGAACCGGTATAGCTACCGGGCTGCTAACAAAACCTCAAATTGCTCCATATTTTAATAATGAACCGCAGGGAGAAGGGATAGGGTTTGCAGCTGATGGCTCCGGATATTTTACAGATACTGAAATAAAGGGTTATCCCGGAAAGTTGGCCACTATTTCTTTTTACAAGAGAAAGTAGCTCATTTTTTAATTCTGCACGCAATACCGGCAAATACTTGCGCGGGTGTCAATATTTATAGTCAATCAATTGTTATGAAAATTTGCAATTTAAATAATAAGCTGTTATTGGTAATAGCGTCCCTGCTTTTACTGTTTTCAAAAAATGCCTGCAGCCAGGATAAAAAAGGCGGGCTGATTAACATGGTTTATAGTTCCGACGCGCATTATGGGCTTACCCGTCCACAATTCAGGGGGGATACAGCTGTTAACAGCCATGTTGTAAATGCGGCCATGATCAGACAGATCAATCAAATCCCGATGCTTCATTTGCCTGGCGATGGGGGTGTTAATGCAGGCCACAATGCCGGGCCGGTTGATTATATGATCCAAACAGGAGATATCTGTAACCGGATGGAGATTCCCATTCAAAGTGCTGCCGCATCATGGGCGCAATTCAATACGGATTATATTGGTGGATTGAAACTTAAGGGGCATAATGGCAAGCCTGCCAAATTGTTACTGGCGCCGGGGAACCATGATATTAGTAACGCAATCGGTTACTCAAAACCAATGATGCCTTTAACAGACCCAACGGCAATGGTAAAAATATATAACCTGATGCTGAAACCTGTTAAGCCAATGACCAATGAAGCTTATGATTTTGAAAAGGATAAAATAAATTATTCCTTTAATATGAAGGGCATTCATATGATGTTCATCACTTTGTGGCCTGATTCTGCAGAGCGGATCTGGATGGAAAAGGACCTGGATACTGTGGACCCGAAAACCCCGGTTATTATTTTTACGCATGATCAACCTACCTGCGAGGCAAAACACTTTACAAACCCGCTACCGCCCCATCAAATGACCACAGCTAATCAATTTCAAAACCTGGTTGCGGAAAATTATAAAGAAGGTGTTGTAGCTGCGAAAGATGATGGCGCTACCAATATTGAACAAAGAGGCTTTGTGCAATTTTTAAAGAAGCACGATAATATTAAAGCCTATTTTCACGGCAACAGCAACTGGAACGAATTTTACACTTATAAAGGCCCCGATAACGATGTTAACCTCCCCGTTTTCAGGGTTGATTCGCCGATGAAAGGCAAATATTCTGCTAAAGACGAGACCTTGCTCTCATTTCAATTAATAACAATTGATGCAGAAAAGAAGGAAATGACCGTACGGGAATGTTTGTGGAATACAACACCAGGCGACGCTCATCAAAAAACTGTGGTGGGTAAAAGTGCAACGCTTTCCATAAGAGTTAATTAATCATAAACCTTAAAACGCCCTGAACATTGGCCTGCTTATTAACGGTGAAAACGACCAGGGAATAGAAGAAAGAATTAACAGCAGCGCTATTGTAAACCAGATAGCCATTGTTTTAAATTTTTCCTTGTCCGCTGCTTTCCGCTTAGCCTTTGCTGAACCTATTGTAATAAGAACTATGGCGGTTAGCATCATAGTTATATGCTCCATTCCAAAAAAACGGATCTGCCGTTCATGCACCGCATCTTTAAAATTGTGCAGAAAGTAGCTTACAATAGGGCTGATGAAATACAACCACAACCCGATAACTAACTGGATATATGCCGCTATAGTGGCTGCTACCCTACTGTTATCATCAACTCTTGAATAAGTTTTAGTAAATAACCAACCCCTGAAGCCCCGGTAAATAGCAAAAAGTAAACTCAGCAAAACAAACCAGCGAAGTAACGAATGAAGGGCCAGGAGTATTAAATACATAGATTAAGCTTATCTAAGTGGCAGACGATTGAGCAGCGAAAATATTTTATTTTTCTTTGAGGTTTTCCACTATATTATCAAAAGACCGGTTTGGATTTATACCGGCGATCTGTAACCATAATGAATAAATTGTCTTAAAAGCACCCTTAACATGGCGTTTATGCCGCCTTTATTTTAATTATTCCCTGCTTAAATTTGTATAATCGGGAAATAAGCAATCCAAATGAGAAAACTAAAATTACAAGTGCAAATGTCAGTTGACGGATTTATTGCAGATAAAGACGGAAAAACAAGCTGGATGATATGGAATTGGGACGAAGATTGGAATTGGGATAAGGAACTGAAAAAATACTTTAATGATTTAACTGCAAATGTAGATTGTGTTTTGCTTAGCAGAAAAATGGCAGCGGAAGGATTTATAAACCACTGGAAAAATGTGGCTCAAAACCCTGACCCCAATTACAATTTTGCCAGAAAGATAACCGCTGCAAAAAAGGTTGTTTTTACTAAAACCCTTGAAACAGCCGAATGGGATAATACGGTTTTAGCAAAGGGTGCGCTTGCTGAGGAAATTGACCGGTTGAAAAAGACCGAAGGCAAAGATCTCATCGCCTATGGCGGAGCTACTTTTGTTTCCGGTTTGATCCAAAACGAATTAATTGATGAATATTATCTTTTTATTAATCCCGTTATTATAGGTAATGGATTATCCATATTTAATAGTATAGATCAAAACCTTAATTTAAAACTGGTAGAAGCAATTAATTTTGAATGTGGTGTTACCGTTCTTTATTATCGTATTTAAAAAAGTTGTCTTTTATCAGCTGCATTTGTCGGCTAAAAATGACAAATTCAGCCTATGCTCCCATTCGTTTTAAACCTCAATTCCCAGGTTTTCATACAACTCATTTTTGCCTTTATTGGTTATTAAAACAGTTCGTGAATTTTTGGTCTTCCTAACCCAATCCAGCAATAACATCCGTTGTAATATGGCAGCCCCTAATGCTCCCGCAATGTGGTATCTTCTTTCGCTCCAATCCAGGCAGGGTTTGGCAAAAAAACGCCGTTCATCTTTTAACAGGTCAACGTCAATCCCCATCCTTAAAAACCATTCAACCCCAGCGTCACTTACCCGGTAATTATTCTCTGATTGAACGGTAATTCCTTTTGTTATTAATGCCTCATTAATAAGCACGCCTACTTTGCCTGCCAGGTGATCATAACAGGTGCGGCAATATTTTATGCCGTGTTTTTCATCTGCCGGCTTAGATACTGCCTTCTTATCAGGGATCAGGTTAGCAAGCGCCTCAATGGCATAGGCTACGTTCTGGTTCGAGAAACGATAATACCGGTGCCTGCCTTGTGTGGCCACTTCTAAAAAGTCAGCCTTTACCAGTTTACTTAAATGGATGCTTGCGTTTTGGGGTGATGCATCGGCAAATAAAGCGAGTTCAGTGGCCGTGTAGGCCCTTCCATCCAGCAATGCCCATAGTATTTTGGCCCTTACAGGTTCGCCAATCAGGGTTGCTATATCTGCAATTTGTAGTTCCATATTACATTCATACTTAAGCCAGTACTTAAGTGTCTGTTATAAATATAATCAATCTTTGCCATCATAAATAAATAGCAATGAAAAAATATATTGTATTAATGCTGATGGGCATTTGTTTCAATTTTAAATCATCCGGACAAAACTTAAAAAACATAACAGGAATGAACTTTGACACCATAAAAACTGAAAGCCATATTAAAGGGCTGAGGATTGCTTTGCTGCATCGGCAACCAAAAACCATAACCGGCAATTACCCTGTACTATTTATCCATGGGTCATCTTTCCCTTCGGCGCTTGCTTTTGGTTTTAGGATGAATGGCTTGTCGTGGATGGATTACCTGGCTGACAATAATTTTGAATCATTTGCTTTGGATTTTTTAGGATATGGAAATTCAGACAGGTATCCCGAAATGCTGATCAAACATATTCAAATTGAACTACCCGGACGTGCAAAAGAAACCTACAAGGATCTTGACAGCGCGGTAAACTACATTTTAAAAAAGACAGGCAGCAATAAGGTCAATATTATCGCTCATTCATGGGGTGGTACGGTAGCGGCTTTGTACGCATCCAAATTTCCGGATAAGATCAATAGGTTGGTCTTATTCGCACCTATAACAGTCGAAAAAAGTACAGCAGCATCTGAAACTATTGATTACGGCTATGAATCAATGACCCCGGCGACAAGAGTAAACAACATGCGAAGCCTTACCCCGCAAGGTGAAGTAAGCCGCCTTGAACCAGAGCTGGCTAATCAATGGCAAAGCATGTGGTTGAAATCTGATCCGTTATCTGTTGAAGGAAAAGGCGAGGTTCGCTTTCCATCGGGCCCCTCAAAAGACGTTGATGACCTGGAGCATGGTAAAAGCTATTATAATCCAGCAGATATTAAAGTGGCAACAATGATAGTACGGGGCGAATGGGACAACTCCCCATCTAACGAAGCGGCAGGAGCCTTGTTTAACCAGCTTACAAATGCGCCTTTAAAAAAATATGTGGTAATTGAAAAAGGCACCCATGTAATGTATCTTGAAAAAAGCAGGTTACAATTGTATAATGAAACGCTAAGCTTTCTTAATAATTCAACAATGACAACAAATAACCATTCAATCGCTGTGATTTTTGAAGTGATCCCCGCTGACGGGGAAAAGCAGGAATACCTGGACATTGCTGCCAAACTAAAGCCGGAGCTTGAAAAAATTGACGGGTTTATTTCTATTGAAAGATTCCAGAGCCTTACTCATCCTGAAAAAATCCTTTCCCTCTCTTTCTGGCGGGATGAAACCGCCATACAGCATTGGAGAAACCTGGAATTACACAGGGACGCACAAGCAAAGGGACGGAGCTATATTTTTAAAGATTATCACTTACGGATAGCAGACGTAGTTAGGGATTACGGCATGTTCGACAGGAAGGAAGCGCCAGCCGATAGTAAGCAATATCATAATTGAACGATTGTTATATGTTTCCTTATCCGTACACGATTCATAGGTTTTACCCATGACAAGTTATAATTATGTATGTAATGGGATGTCATCCTGAGTTTTGAAATCCGGGGGCCTCTGAAGGTGAAATGACAAGTGGTATAAAGATTTACGAAGTTTTAAAAACTTCGTAAATCTGACAGCGTTGAAACTTGTCATGGGTAGGCACTCGAAGGACGACGTGCGCAGTAGCCTGTCCGTGTGCCAGGCACGATGCTGAGGCCTTTGCCCACATGCTTCGAGTGCCTC
>JAQBOS010000578.1 GCA_028287925.1 Mucilaginibacter sp.
ATAACCGGCAGCGGAAGCTTCCTGCATGCTCAAAAGCCTTCCTTATATCCTTCATTCAATAACCGTAAGCTTTCCCCCGGTAAAACCACTTATTATATTGATCCTGTAAAAGGTAACGATCAAAACAACGGCACAGCTATTAAAACCCCCTGGCGAACCTTTAACCGGGCCAATCAACTAATATTTTCAGCCGGCGACAAGCTAATGGTCATCGCGCCGGGTTCGTTTCATCAATCACTGGTAATTATAGCCAAAGGGAATAAAGCATCACCGGTTACCATAGGCTTTGCACCGGGGAGATATGATTTTTTTCCTGACAGCTCTTATAAAGCCCGTTTTAATATCTCTAATACCAATGATACCCCGCTTTCCTTAAAAGCCATTGCCTTATATGTTGTTAATTCAAAATATGTTAAGCTGAATGCTCCCGGGACTAAGATTGTTTTAAGGGGTAAAATGATAGAAACCTGTATTGATAAATGTGAAGACATCAGCATTCATGGCATTAGTTTCGATTATGAGCGGCCAACGGTATCCGAATTTAACGTGGTGAATGTGAACGATCATTATGCTGATCTGCAGATTCATCCGGATTCAAAATATAGCATTAAAGATAGTGTGCTTACCTGGGAAGGAGAAGGCTGGCGACACCCGCCGGGCTGGTATTGGCAGATATTCGATCCCAAAACGGGAGATCTTTCCCGGCAAAGTATGGAGCTTGGCAAGGTTAAGTTCGAGAATAAAGACGGTATGCTGAGAGCCTGGTTCGCACAAAATCCCGGATTCAAAACCGGCTTAATTTACCAGAACCGCGATGTTGTAAGAGACTGTGCAGGAATTTTTATGCAGCGAAGCAAAAACATCTCGCTGAAAAGTATCCGGATCTATTTTATGCATGGAATGGGCGTGGTAAGCCAATTCTGCGAAAACATCAGCATGGATTCCGTTATCGTTAAACCCGATGGAAAATCCGGCAGAACTTGTTCCGCATGGGCAGATATCCTGCATTTTTCAGGCTGCCGGGGATTGATCGATATCAATAACAGCTTTCTGTCTGCTGCGAATGATGATGCCATAAACGTTCATGGAACACATTTAAAAATTGTAGAGAAACTATCTCCAACTCAAATAAAAGTGCGGTTTATGCATAACCAAACTTATGGTTTTGACGCATTTAAAGCAGGTGATAGCATTGATTTTATCCACGCTAAAAGCCTGTTGGCCTTTGGGAATAATAAAATCACATCTGCAAAAAAAATAAATGATAAAGAGTTTCTTTTAACGCTTCAAAAACCGGCTCCATTAAACATGGGTGATAATGATGTGGTGGAAAACATCACCTGGACACCCCGGGTATGGATCCATAACACCACCATAACCAGGATTCCGACAAGAGGTATTTTAGTCACCACCCGCCGTAAAGTTGTTATTGAAAATTGTACCTTTCAGCGTACCAGTATGACAGGCGTGTTGGTAGAAGATGACGCAGAGAGCTGGTATGAATCGGGTATGGTAAGGGATCTGACCATCCGCAAAAATAATTTTGTTGAATGTGGTGAGCCTGTGATCAGTATCCATCCTGAAAATAAAATAGCAGAAGGCGCTGTTCACACAAATATCTCCGTCATTAACAATATGTTTGTGTTAAAAGATTCAAAAGCCTTCGGAGCGCAAAGTGCGTCGAATATCATATTTTCGGGGAATGAAATTAAAACGAAGGCAATTACAGGCATAGACGGATTGATTGAATTAAAAAATTGCCAAAACGTTAAGACATCAGATAATACGATCTTGCTAAAATAACAGCCGGAGCCGCTGCCAAAATATTTTTATTGATAAACCTATTTATTAACATGAAACTTAAACTAAGTATTTCCCTGGTTGCTTTGCTAACTATGCTTTATTTCGGCGCCTTTGCTCAAACAAAAAGTACGAAAAACATAAAAGATGAAGTTGAATATGTTAATCCGCTAATCGGCACCGCTATTACCGGGTTTGCCAAAGGTTTGGATGGTGGCGGTACCATGCCTTGTGTAAATGTACCTTTCGCCATGACTAATTTTGTTGCACAAACCGGTGAGAATAAAATGAGCCGGATGTGCTATCAGTACGAGGATAAAACGGTTATCGGTTTTACTGCTACCCATCAGCCAACCGTTTGGATGGGCGATTACGGGTATGTCTCCATTATGCCCCAAACAGGAAAACTAAGGGTTTTACCTGAAGAACGGATCTTAACTTATGACCATAATGATGAAGTTTCCAAGCCTTATTATTACTCGGTTAAGTTAAATGCAGGGGATAATACAAAAATTAAAGCAGAAATTGCCGGGGCTAATACCTGCGGGATGTTCCGGTTTACTTTTCCTGAAACTGCCCAGGCTCACCTGATCATCCAGGGCATAAATTTGAACCCGCTGCTGGCAGATTCGGCCAATGATTATGCCTCAAGAATAAAAAACTTAAAAGGCTATGTTCATATCGATACCATCCATAATGAAATAACCGGCTATAATCCCGACAGGCAATCGGCCCAGCTAGGCCCGGAGCTTAAAAACTTTAAGGGTTATTTTGTGATCAGGTTCAGCAAAAAAATAAGCAGTTATGGTACCTGGGATAAGCAGATCATCAACAAGGGCAGCAAAAATCAATATGGTACACGGATGGGCGCCTATATTTCATTCAGCACGAAAGCAAATGAAGAAATTAAGGTTATCGTAGCTACTTCATTCATCAGCATAGAACAAGCAAAAGCCAACCTTCAAAAGGAAATTATCGGGTGGGATTTTGAGAAAGTGGTAAAAGAAACCCGCAATCAATGGCAACAGCAGCTAAAAGTGATAGGCGTAAGCGGGGTAACCGACGAGCAAAAAACGATTTTTTATACAGCGTTGTTCCATACCTTATTATTTCCACGACAATTTTCAGAATACGGAAAATATTACAGCGCATTTGACGATAAAATACATAATGGAACGTCCTATAATGATTACTCTATCTGGGATACTTTCAGGGCATTACATCCATTGCTGATCCTTACCCAGCCGCAACGGGTAAATGGCATGGTACAATCGCTGTTGCATATGTATAAAGAGGGCGGCTGGATGCCCATGTGGCCTAACCCCACTTATACAAACATAATGATCAGTACGCATGCGGATGCGGTGGTCGCAGATGCTTACGTAAAGGGTTTTCGTGGGTTCGATCTTAACCTGGCATACCAGGCGGTTCATAAAGATGCTTTTACACCACCCGATGGAGATACCAAAAAAAGCTGGGGCGACCGTGACCTGTGGACAAGCTTTGAGGCCAGGGGCGGTCTTACCAATTATCATAAACTTGGGTATGTGGCGGTTGATAAAACCAAAGAATCTGTGTCGCGCACAATTGAATACTCCATTGATGATTATTGTGTTGCCCAGATGGCAAAAGGGATGGGTAAGAAAGACGATTACCAAAAAACAATTGCCTGGAGCAAAAATTATAAAAACGTGTATAATGCATCAACAGGCTTTATGGCTCCCCGTAATTCTGACGGCAAATGGGCATCAAACCCCAACATTGGCTTTACCGAGGGAACCAAATGGACCTATACCTTTGGCGCTATGCATGATGTACCGGGAATGATCAGCCTTATGGGCGGCAGGGAAAAATTTGCCAAAAAGCTTACCGAGAACTTTGAAGGCGGGCATTATCGCGCGGATAACGAGCCCGGTCATCATTACCTTTACCTCTTTAATTATTGCGGAATGCCCTGGAAAACCCAGGAACTGGTAAGGCAACATAGTTCTTCAGAAAACTTCAGGAACGCGCCGGTTGGTATAAATGGGAATGACGATTGCGGACAAACCTCCGCCTGGTATATTTTTAACACCATGGGTTTTTACCCGGTAAGCCCGGCATCAGGATCTTATAGCATAGGCGCTCCCCAGTTGCCGAAGATGGTGTTAAATCTTGTAAACGGGAAAAAGCTTTATATCAATGCTGTGGGCCTGTCTGAGAAAAATAAATACGTAGCAGAAGTAACTTTTAATGGCAAAGTGCTGAAAGACCATTTAATTTCGCACAAGCAGATCATCAATGGTGGCACGCTTGTTTTTAAAATGACCGATAGGCCTCAAAAGATATAAACCATTACAACCATAAATATGTGTAGAGGCGCAATATTTTGCGCCTCCCATATGCAAATACAACACGGCATATTTACTCTGTACAGTTGCAGACGCAAAGTATTGCGTCTCTGCGATTTCTTCTGAAAAGTTATCAATTTCCGGTGGATTCCCGGGTAACAAGCCTCGACGGTAATACAAAATGTTCTTCTTCCAGCTTAATATAATTATGTGATAAGTATTCAAAAAGCAGCCCAACGGCTTTTTGCCCCATTTCAAATGCCGGCTGTAAAATGGTAGTAAGCGGGGGATCTAAAACCGGGGCAGTGATCTGGTTGGTAAAACATACAATCTTTATATCCTGCGGGATGCGGAGTTTCATTTGATGGCACGCCAGGTAAGCTGAAGTTGCCAGGTGCTCAACCGTTAATAAAAGCCCGTCTGGCCGGGCAGATGCCATATGCTCGCTGATCAGGGTAATATTTCCATCGGTATACTTATTTGCACAGTAAACTATATCAGAACTGCCGCTAACAATTGCGTGTTCCATCAATGCTTTTCGATAACCTTCCTCCCGTGAAGAAAAGATAGAAACATACCCCTGTACCGTTATGAGCGAGATCTTTTTGCATCCCTGCTCAACCAGGTGATTTGTGGCAAGGTAAGCGCTGTTAAAATCGTCAGTCGTAACACTGGCGGCAGGAAGCTGGGCGCAGTCCCGGTCAAAAAAAACGATGGGAATCCCCGCCTGCTGCAATTTGCTAATATGTGCAGTATCGCTTGTATTGCTGGCAACGGATATAAGTACGCCGTCTACCCGGCCGCTTGTAAATTCATTAAGAATACTTACCTCGCGTTCATAGCTATCATGTGTAAGGTAGATCAGAAAGTGATATTTTTCCTTGCCCGCAATACTTTCAATCCCATTAATTACCTGGCTGAAAAAGCTGTCGGCAATTTCCGGAATCACAATAGCTATCGTATTGCTGAGGTGTTTTCTCAGGCTGCTTGCATGCGGGTTAGCAACATAATTTAACCGGTCGGCAGCTTCTTTAACCCGGGCTTTGGTTTGTTCGCTGATATCATAGCTATCCCTTAATGCCTTGGAGATGGTAGCGGTCGACAAATTCAGCACCTTAGCCAGCGCTTTCATATTGATCTTTTTACCGTTTGTGTTGTCTTCCATCTTTCTTATAATAATCCCGGTATTTGAAAATTTTAAAACTCACTTCGTGATAAAGTTAAGCGGTTTTAAACTGGTGAAGCAATATAAAAAAACGTGTCTGAATAATTGACTGATTCGCCCTTTAAATCCTGTTATTTACTTAAACGTTTAAGTAAATAAATCCGGCCATTTTATAAAAAGTAACTTTTTAAATCAGGAAATTTGATAGAAAGCCTTAAGAGTTATTACCAATTAATCCTTAATCAAAATCATCATGAGCAAGACCTTAAATACACCGGATCAAAATCCGCTGGCATCTATTGACGAATGGGAGGATGACCTGTTAGTTCGCTATCCCGATGCAGAAGCAATTGCTGCCGGGCGGGATACAGCAGCCTATCGTAACTATGAAGCTACGCTTAAAGATACCGTAAGGGAATTTTATCGTTTACAACATATCAACCAAACTTATGATTTTGTTCTGCAAAAAAAGGAGCAATATTTAAAGTTTGATAAAAGGGAAATGTCGATATGGGATGCGTTTGATTTTTTAAACCAATTGATTGACGATTCCGATCCTGATACCGACCTTGATCAGTTTCAGCACCTGTTGCAGGCTTCGGAAGCTATCCGGCTTGACGGACGGCCCGACTGGATGGTGCTTACCGGCTTATTCCACGACCTGGGAAAAGTGCTTTGTCTTTTTGGTGAGCCACAGTGGGCGGTAGTAGGCGATAGTTACCCGGTTGGATGTGCTTTCTCTGACAAAATTGTTTTCTCAGAATATTTTGCAGATAACAAAGACCATCACGACCCACGATACAATACCAAATATGGTGTTTATGAGCCTAATTGCGGTTTAGAAAACGTACACATGACCTGGGGGCATGACGAGTATATTTATCACCTGATGAAACCTTATCTTCCCGAAGAGGCGCTTTATATGCTCCGTTACCATTCGTTTTATCCGCAGCACAGAGAAAACGCTTACAGCCACCTGATGACGCCACATGATCATCGTTTATTTAAGGCGGTAGCACAGTTCAATCCATATGATCTTTATTCAAAAAGTCCGGTAATACCTGATTGGAACAAGTTGCACCCATATTATGAGGATTTGGTTGCCAAATATTTGCCGGCTACCTTAAAATTTTAAAACTATAAGGAAGGTTAGTTAAAAGACTTTTTAACACTTTCCTTTGATCTTTTTATCTGACCCGCGCCAATGCTCCATTCGGCCGGGAGGCACTCAAGGGCAGCTGAAATCGCTGCCCTTTTTCTTTCAATTATACTCCGCGCGCAAATTCGGTTTTGTAATACTTTGGCTTTTTAATAAAGCGCAGACCGAAATTAGTTTTCATTGTCTTTAATAATTAAAAAGTAAAGCAAAATTAGCATTGCAGATCTCCCGTTGCAAGTTGTTCATGTCTTGCCGGTCAATTAGTTAGTTGCTCTCCGGTAAATTATAATTTTTGAAGAAGTTTATTTATAAGGGGTTTATTCACCGGTAAATCTACTTATTAATAATAATGTGCAATCGATTGTATAATATTATGCAATCGATTGCAAAAAAGTTATGGTTTTAGCCTTTTGAGGGAAAAAATTAATGAATTAGTTGTCTTTTATTAATTGTCTGCTCTTGATTTGTAATCAAATTATAAACCAGGTACAGACCGTTTTTGCCGCCCATTGGCAACGGTTGATGTACTGAAATTAACCGAGTAAAACCATGCATAACTATCACACCTATCCGCCGTAGGTATGCCATCGCATACACCTACTATACCTTAACCAGGTAGCCAAACAAATTAACCTTAATCATTAAAGAGAAGCAGTATGAAAAAACTTAAATACTTATTTATAATATTATTTCTTTTCCCGCTTAGTTTATTAGCCCAGCAAACTAACATTGGCGGAAAAGTAATTGATTTTACCGATGGGACTACACTTCCGGGGGTAAGTGTAAAGATCAAAAATACAACCATTGGTACCGTTACAGACAAAGACGGGAAATTCCAGATCAGTGTCCCGGGCCCTGGCGCATATATACAACTATCATACCTTGGGTATGTAACCCAGGAAATACAGGTTAAAGACCTGAAAGATGGTGTAGTTGCGCTAAAAGCCGCCAACAAGAGCCTTGAAGAGGTTGTAGTTGTAGGTTACGGAACACAGAAAAGGGGAAACTTGACCTCTGCGGTTTCAACCGTTAATAACAAAGAGCTTACCGTTACAAAAAACGAAAACGTTTATAACATGTTAACCGGTAAAATACCCGGTCTTGTTATCCAGCAACGAAGCAGCGAGCCGGGCGGTTTTGACGATAAAATCGATTTGCGCGGTTTTGGTCAGCCTCTCATAGTTATTGATGGCGTTCCTGACGGCGACCTTTCACGCCTGGATCCAAATGAAATTGAAAATATTTCGGTTATAAAAGATGCTTCGGCAGCGGTTTACGGGGTTCGCGCAGCTAATGGGGTAATAATAGTTACCTCTAAAAAAGGCGGCAAGAACAAGGACGGAAAATTCAATTTCAGCTACACGGTAAATAACGCCTGGCAGCAGTTTCTAAACCTGCCAAATGGTGTTGACGCCCTTGATTACATGATGCTTAAAAATGAGCAGCAAAAACGTGATTTTAACAGTAATTATTTTACGCAATCAGCACCTGCATTTTCGGCAGCGGATATGAAACCATACCAGGACGGTACGCTTAAAACTTCAAACTGGAGCGACGCGGTTTTTAAAAAGACCGCCTCACAAATTCAGCATACGTTAAGCATGAGTGGCGGAAGCGATAAGGTAGATTACTTTTTTAATTTTGGTTATCAGAAACAGGATGGCGTTTACAAAAGCGGCGATTTAAATTATGATAAATATAATTTCCGTTCAAATGTTACCGTAAGGATAACTGACCGGCTTAGAGCACAAGCTTTAATATCAGGCAATACCGATACCAAGAACCAGCCAAGCGCGCCATTGTGGACAATATTTAAGTACACCTGGAACCAATTACCTACCGACCAGATCTACGCCAATAATAATCCTGATTATTTGCATGTGGAACCTGATAATGCTAATCCGGTAGGGTTAACCAACTCTAAGTACGGTGGTTTCGGAATAATTGGAAATAAAAACTTCCAGGGCCAGTTGAGTTTGGAATATGATATCCCGGGTATAAGCGGTTTACAGGCTAAGGGTATGTTTAACTATGGCTATGGTATGAATGATAACCGGTATGTAACAAACAGCTACAACCTTTATAATTATGATACTCAAAACCAGGTTTATATCCCTACGCTGATAAATTCTCCGTCAAATACAACCCGCCAGTTTTTGGAAAGAACAAAAACATTGGCACAGTTATCATTAAGCTACAACAAATCATTTGGCGGGCATAATATAAGCGCATTATTACTCTACGAAGAAAGTGATCAGAATGCTGACAATTTTAGCGGATACAGGGAATTGTCATTGCCGGTAGATTATCTTTTTGCAGGTAATTCACTCAACCAGTCTGTTGGCCAGGATAACGGTTTTAATAACCTTGGTGAAATTGTAACCAAAGGTATAATTGGAAAGGTTAATTATGATTATAAAGGCAAGTATCTGGCCGGATTCAGTTTTCGCAGAGATGGATCAAGTAAGTTTAATCCAAATGTTAGTCAATGGGGTTTTTTCCCTGCTGCATCAGTGGGATGGCGTCTTAGCGAAGAATCATTTGTTAAAAGTTTGATCTCGCCTGATATTTTGAACAACCTTAAGTTACGGGCCACTTATGGCAAAACCGGGGATGATGGCGCCACCCAGTTTCAATATCTTTCAGGCTATAGTTACCCATCGGGAGGGTACTTGTTTAATGGCAGCCAGGTAAATGGCGTTTCAGCATTGCCTTATGCTAATCCTAACCTTACGTGGACAACGTCAAAAACGTTGGATGTGGGTTTGGATGTTGATATGTGGAGAGGCCTTTTAGGCGTATCTGCCGACTATTATGTAAGAAACCGGACTGGTTTACCTGCAACAAGGAGCACTGCAATTCCCGGAACGGTAGGAATAAATTTACCGCAGGAAAACTTAAACAGCGACCGCACAAAAGGTGTTGAGTTTGTACTTACGCATCGCAACCGCATTGGCGAGGTTGGTTATAACATCAGCGCCCAAATTTCATCGAACAGAACGATGAATGTTAATGTGCAGCAAACCCTCGCAGGTAACTCTTACGAAAACTGGAAAAACTCACAGTCAGACCGGTACACCAATATCTGGTGGGGAAAAACCTACGGAGGTCAGTTTCAAAGCTACAACCAGATCTACAATTATAAAATTAACACCGGCGGCGGTAATAATAACGTAATCCCAGGTGATTATTACTACCAGGACTGGAACGGTGATGGTGTAATTGATAGTAAGGATGAGCACCCTATTGCCACAAAAAACTTACCACTAATAAATTACGGAATAACGGTTGGTGTTAATTATAAAGGCTTTGACATGAGTATGTTATTGCAGGGTGCAACAGGGGTATATGTACAATATGCCGAGCAATTAGCCCAGCCATTAATGTATGGACGCAGCGCCCTTACCCAATTTTTAGACAGGTGGCATACCGCTGATCCTACGGCTGATATTTTTGATCCCAATACTGTTTTTGTACCGGGCAAATATCCTGCAATGGGTTCACCTATTGCCGAAGGAACAAAAGCTATCCAAAATGCCAGCTACTTAAGGATCAAAACACTTGAGTTGGGCTATACCATCCGTAAAAATTTACTGAAGAAATTAGGTATAGCCAGTTGCAGGGTTTATATAAACAGTTATAACCTGGCAACCTTTACCGGCTTAAAGGGCGCCGACCCTGAACATCCCGGCATAGAATATAATGCTGACGGATCGCAGAATTTTGACGCTTTCCTGGGCGGTTATAAATACCCTGAGAACAGGACATTCAACATTGGTGCTAATATTACCTTTTAAAATATAAATGTGATATGAAAAGATTTAAATATATAATAACAATAACAGCAGGGCTTATTTTAGCTTCCTGCCATAAATTAGCGGTTACCCCTTTAAACATACTTAGTGATGAGGCTGTGTTTAGCAGCGCAACAGGTGTAACTGCATATTTTGCAAAT
>JAQBOS010000606.1 GCA_028287925.1 Mucilaginibacter sp.
GTTGATGTTTGATAAGTAAATATCCGGTATTTGAGCGGAAAGCAGAAGGCTTAAAGCAAAAAGCCGGAGAATTATAAGCTGATATTACATTATCGAAACAATATCAGCCGGTGCTTGTAATTATTTAAGTAACACATATCCTATGAAAATCTTAGATCTCCATAAAACCATTACAACAGATCAGCTGCTGACACTGCTGCAGCAAAAGTTAAATCCGTTGTTCCATCAGCAAAAACAAAGCGATATCAGCTTTATAATTGAAAATAAAGATGGTGTAGTCGAAATTTCGGAGCCTGAAATTTATGAAGGCTTTTTGTTCCGCATTGAAATAAAAGGGACGGGATTGCTTATAACCCGTTCAGAGCATTATGTTGATGATGTAAATTCACTCACCCTCGAATCAATATTAAACGCACTTTTTGAAGAACTGGCAAAAGATGGCAAAGTAACACTGGTTTTAGAAGGATAATAATTTTTAGTAGCTTTAAGCATAAAAATCTGCCTATGCCACGCCATCCTTACCTTATTTTATTTTTACTGCTTTCGGTATTTATTGCAAAAGCACAAAAGCCGACTCCTGATTCAGGCGAGCCGGTAATTGTAAATCAGGATACGCTTTTTAAATTTTACACTGCCCAGGGCTTGTTCCAGCCTAAAGAGCGGGCCCAAATTGTAAGCAAGCGCCTCAGCGATGTTATTTCCCGGCTGGACTTTAACCCTGATTCCTTAGTTTTAAAAAATGATTCTGTTCTATCTGTTATCAGCTATAAATCGCAATTGATAATGGCAGTAAATAATGCGGATGCTAAATTTTCAGAACTTGACAGGCCACAGCTAGCTGCAAACTACCTTAATATTTTAAAAACACGACTGGGCAACGTATTTAAAAACAATAGCGTTAAAGACATCATTATCAGCATACTTGAAGCAATTGCAGTTTTATTAGCATTGCTGTTGCTGATCTGGCTGGTTAAAAAGGCCTTCAGGTGGTTAAATGCAAAGCTGTTGAAGGCATGGGAAAGCAGAATAGCCAAATTAGGCGAGCAGGGCGCACCGGTAGGCTATGCAAACAGGGTGTTGCCATTCATCACAAATGCAATGCGTGTTTTACGCTTACTGGTTATCATACTGTTGATATACCTTGCGCTGCCTGTAGCATTTTTGATTTTCCCGTGGACAAAGCCCATTGCCACTGAGTTGCTTAGTTACGTAATAAACCCGGTAAAGGCTATCCTGCTAAGCATTTTTCATTATATCCCCAATTTATTAACCATCGCAGTTATCTTTTTGGTGACCCGTTATATTGTTAAGCTGATAAAATTTATTGCAGACGAAATTGCAAATGGGTCATTTACTATCAAAAGCTTTTACCCGGAATGGGCAATACCTACTTATAACATTGTAAGGGTTTTGCTGTATGCCTTTATGTTTGTGGTGATTTTCCCCTATCTGCCGGGTTCAGATTCAAAAATTTTCCAGGGGGTAACGGTTTTCCTGGGTGTGCTTTTTTCATTCGGATCGTCTTCTGCTATCTCAAACATGGTTGCGGGGTTGGTAATTACCTATATGCGTCCCTTTAAAATAGGCGACAGGGTAAAGGTTGGGGAAATTACCGGTGATGTAGTAGAGAAAAATTTATTGATAACCCGCATTCGTACCATAAAAAACGAAGATATAACGGTTCCAAATTCTACAATATTGGGTGGGGCTGTGGTTAATTACACCACATCATCAAAAAATTTAGGGTTGATATTACATACCAGCATAACTATAGGATATGATGCTCCCTGGCATATTATCCATGGCTTGATGATTGATGCGGCCCTGGCTACCGAGGGAATACTGGCCGAGCCCAAGCCTTTTGTTTTACAAACTGATCTGAATGATTTTAATGTTACTTACCAGGTAAATGCATATACCTCGTTATCACATAAAATGGCAGTTATATACTCAAACCTTCATCAAAATATCCAGGATAAGTTTAATGAGGCCGGTGTGGAGATCATGTCACCGCACTACACAGCATTAAGAGATGGAAACACCATCCAGATCCCTGATGATTATAAACCAAAGGATTATCAAAAGCCCGGTTTTAAGGTAGAGAAAGAAGGTGAAAGCTGAAAGGTGAAAGCAAAAAGCCAGGGTTGATTCGGGAAATTCAAGTCAGCAACCCAATCAACCACTCACTTAATCAACTTAATCAACCAACTACCCATTTATCCAACTGAACTTATATTCAAGTCCCGGGTTTTTCATCCTGTCGGCAACACGTAACAAACGTGCGGGTAAGTTCATGATATAATCGCGGGCTTTTTCGCCGGTTTCGTTCAGGTCAACCATGCTTTCAATATGCCAGTCTTCTATCAGTTCTTTTAAAATGTCAACATAATCAACGGCGGTATAAACACCCAGGCGTTGTGCAGCATCTGTAAAATGGCCAAAAGTCTGGCCTATTTTTAAACCAACTTCGCGTAAGAAGTGAGCCGGCATTACTATCTTTTTCCGCATCATGTCCTCAAAAGCAACCATTGCTTCGTTAGGGTCAACTTCAAAGATCTTTTCAATAAAATATTTGTACGCTTTAGCATGGCGGGCTTCGTCACTCGCTATAACACCGCACATTTTTGATAGTAAAGTATCGCCGTCTTTTTTTGCCTGCGAGGCAACACGACGGTGCGACACGTTAGTAGCTAATTCCTGGAAAGACGTGTATATAAAGTTACGGTAAGGATCGTGCCCTGTACCGATATCAAAACCATCGGATATTAAATATTGGGTTGATACCTCCATCATCCGCATATTTACACGGCCGGAAAGATATAGATACTTATTAAGCAGATCGCCGTGACGGTTTTCTTCGCCGGTCCAATGCCTGGTCCACTGCATCCATCCGCCATCTTCACTGCGCGATACGCCCTCAACCATGGTCAACCATGATTCATAAGTTGGTAAAGCCTCTTCTGTAATAGTATCGCCAACCAGTACAGCTATCAGGTCATATGATAAGCCCTGGGCGCTTTCCTGTAGTTCTTTAATTTCACTGAAAAAAGTATCACGCGATGAATCGGGCAAAAAATCAGATGGCTGCCAGATCGTATCGACGGGCTTCAAATATTCATCCTTTTTTTCAAGCATGAATTTTTCGATGTGCTTCATCACTTCGCGTCGCTTTTCTTCAAAAAATCTCATAATAAATATTATAGCGCAAAGTTAGCTATTTATAACCATAATAAGCTTATCATTTTTGCGTGTTATAGCTAATAGCATCCTTCATACAACCAGGCAGGCTATCAATTGACGGCTCACCGGTAAAAATGGAAAAATTACCACTATAATCCCATATCATACCGGGTATATTTAAGGCTTTTAATGCCTGGCGCACTGTTTTTATGTACCGGCACCGGCTGTCAATATCGGCATATTTGTTATAAACGCCATATTCGCCGCAAAGTATGGGCACATAATATTTGTCAGACCAGTTTTTTACTATCCGCAATTTATCCCTGACAGATTGTTCATTACCATCCAGCTTATATTTATTATAATTCTTCTCTCCATCAGTGTTTTTTGCCTTTAAATTTAGTTCAGGAAACTTTTCCGCATTGTATGGAAATGGCACCCCAATGGTTGCTTCCTGGTCGCCAATCCACTCAGCACCCTGGTGAGTAAACAAAAAAGGTTCATAAAAATGGAATGTATACACAACATTTTCATCGGCAAGCCGTACAAACCGGCTCAATTCATAGATGCTGTTATAATTTGAGGCGCCTATAATTAATGTCCGTTCTTTATCAACTTTTCTTATAGCGTTAACAATGTTGTAAGCTGCATCCTTCCAAATTTGAGGATCCATATGGGGAGGCTCGTTGTAAAGCTCAAAAAAAAGATTATCATGACTAACATGAACGTACCTTTTTGCCAGCTTTGTCCACAAGTCAATAAGCTTTGGCGTTTCAGTATTATAGTTAGTATCATTAAAATTACCATTGTGATAATCTATTATAACCTTAAACCCATACTGGCTGCACTGTTTAACAAAATTATCAATGTGGGTAAATAATTGCTCAACCGGAATATGCTCGGATTCAAAATATGCAAAAGCGACAGGGAGCCTGAGACTTTTAAAGCCAAGTTGTTTTAAAAGCTCAAAATCAGCGTTTTTTAAGGGGTTTTTAGCTAAAATATCCTTGTTCCAGGTTTGTTCATACCACGATATACTAATGCCTTTATCCAGGCTTTTTGCCCGTTTAAAGGCTATTAACCGGGAAATTGGGGTGGTTGGATTGCTTTTTGCTATATTGGCTGACACAGCTATAACTAACATAAGTATAAATGTGTTTTTTATAAAGTTGGCATGAATGGGTACAATATGTTTATATGTGCAAAACATGTTTACTAACGATCTAAATATTTTGATTTACTTTATATGAATTAAATTTATAGATAACAAGAATCTTATCATAATTTAAGAAAACCAAGAATGTTTGTTCAATTAACAAAAGAAGAACTTTTAAAAGAAATCTCAAGGAAGGCCTGGTATCAGACAAATAATATCATCTGGATGATATTATTTATTTATCCCCTGTTCAGCATTGTTGATTTTATCTTTGCTAATAGCATCTGGCTCCAGTTCTTCATTGTTCGTATTATTACCGACCTTGTTATATTAGCCCTGTACAGTTTATTTCAACGTAAGAACTATAATTATAGATTATTATTACATATATCACTATTATTAATATCTGTTACTTCGGCCTTATTATGCAATATAGTTGATATTCAACAACTAAATGTTTATTATTTACTTTACGGCGCCATCTTCCTTTTCTTTAACCTGATGGTATTTTGGGAGCCCATTAACTCTGTTATACAGGCTTTACTTGCAATGGTATTGCTTGCCATATTCTTCATTCTGTTCAGTAATTACACTTTAGATCTTGTTATTAATAACGGCGGGCAATTTTTCTTTCTAATTGCATTAATTTCATGTTTTGTTCCGGGCGCACGTTACAAGATAATAGAGCGTGATGTGCGTTCGCAATTATTGATCAGTAAATCAAACGAGCAGCTTAAGGAGCAAAATCACGATATTGCTGAAAAAAACAATATCATTGATGCGCAGTATGAGCAGCTTCGCAAACTCGACAATCAAAAAAATAACTTTATAAATATAGCAGGTCATGATCTTAAAAACCTTACGGGTTCTATCATTATGAGTAATAATATGCTGAAAGATGAGAGCTATCGGTTAAGTTCAGACCAGGTTGAGCTCACAGGGTACATTTCAGAAGCATCTGAAAAAATGCAATACCTGTTAAACAAGCTGATGGATGTGAAAGAGATCGAGTCGCCGGAGATGAGGTTTAAACTGGAAGTTTTTGATATCAACGCAGAGGTTCAGCACATATTT
Organism: Mucilaginibacter sp.; assembly: GCA_028287925.1. GTDB lineage: Bacteria > Bacteroidota > Bacteroidia > Sphingobacteriales > Sphingobacteriaceae > Mucilaginibacter. The sequence continues at coordinate 5,411 of JAQBOS010000606.1, forward strand.
AAAGGTTTAACAGAAACAGCACAGATGAAAAACATTCATTTGGTTGATAATATCCAGAAATCGCCGATAAATGTAAACCTCGACCGTGTTTTTGTTGGCCAGGTATTCCAAAACTTATTGTCAAATTCTATAAAATTTTCTCAAACAAATAATAACATCCGGGTTGTAACCAGCTTACAGCGCCAGAAATTTGTTTTTGAAATAATAGACGAAGGCATTCCAATTGGCCAGGATGAACTGGCGGTGATGTTTAATAAATTAAATGCGTTAAGCGAAGCATCAGAACATACTGAAAGCCGCCTTGGATTAGGCCTTTCCATAGCAAAATTGATGACCCAGGAAATGGGTGGTGATCTATCCTACCGCAGCGATGATCATGGAAATTATTTTAAAGTTGAATTTTACGTAATAAATTAATATTGACAAACCAATGAACAAATTTTTAACCTTATTAGCCCTTGTATTTCTTTTAAGTAAGGCATCATTGGCCCAGAGTGTTGTGTCCTTCAAATCATTAGGACATAATGATGACGCCATTTATGGTATGAGTGGCGCAAGTTCTTTTTACGTTAAGATTTCGCCTTTGGTGGAAATGAACGGAAGCAAACTGGTATTATATTTTGAGCCTTCGCAGGCTTTATTAAAAGATCACTCTTTTATAAATATAATAATCAATGACAGGCCCGTTTATAGCGCGCGTCTTGCAAAAGATTCCATTCAAAAGGTTTCACTTAACCTGACCCGGGAAGATCTTTCGACGGATAAGTTCCTGAAGATCCAGGTTAAAACATTGCTGACAATCAGCGATGACATTTGTAAGGATCTTGACAACCCCGCCATGTGGCTTAAGGTGAAGGACTATTCTTACTTATCATTGGTTAGAAATAACAAAACCGGGTTAAATGATGTGAACATAAGCAACTGCTTTGATTCAAAGAGAGCTATTGTTTATCCCGCCGACCCAAGTCTGCACGATTTGAAGGCGGTAGCATGGGCATATGCAAGACTTAAAAAAACCTCAAATAAAAAAATAATGGTTTTTGAAGCCGGGCAAGTGCCTGATAGCATCAAGAACTATATACAAGTAGGTAGTTTATCAATATTACCTGAAGATAAACGCTCGCTGATAAAGGTATCGCCTCAATCAAACGAGGGGATCTTTTACCTTGCTAAATCAATGTCGACCGCAACTGACACGGTAACCCAGATGGTTAGCGAACGAGGAGTTATGGTAGCGCACAAATCTGTTTCAACAGAATCTGTACCTTCCGAAATATTGTTTGTAAGCGGCGGTGATGATGCAGGGTATGAAAAAGCTATTACTGCCTTAGGTAATATCAATATTTTAAATTCAACCTTTGGTGATTATCTTTTAATTGACCAGGCTCAAAATTCATACTTTAAAAATGTAGACGAGAACCGTTCAAAATTATCACTGAAACAAATTGGCGGAACAAGCGATTTCCTTTCAGGCATAGGATCATTAAAAAGCGCCTTTACCTTTAAAAACAGCGATTTTAACTTTACACCTAAAGAAGTTGAGATCAGGTTTATTGGTAATTACAGCGGCTTAAGCCCTGGTGACAGAGGTTATTTTAACATCTATCTTAACGGGTTGCTGATCAGCAGCGAAAAGCTTGATGCCTCAGGTAAATTGAATACTTCGGTAACTATTAACCGCTACCAGCATCATAAATATAACACGCTGGAATCAGAGTTCAGGTTTTTCCCAACCAATGGCTTGTGTAAGAACAGCTTTATCAATTTCTTTGGAGAGGTTGATGTTGACAAATCATATCTTGAATCAAAAAACCCATTCATCTCAAACGATCTGAGCTTTTATCAATATCCTGAAGCATTTAACACCGGTACAACACGTATAGTTGTATCAAAGGATTATGCTAAATATGCTGCAGGTGCAATTGGCGAAATTATTTACGAGTTAAATAACAACATCAATGCTAATAACTTCCCTGAGTTTTCTTACTCAAGTGATATCCCAGCAGGCGATCTGAAAAAATACAATATTATCGCCCTTTTAAATAAGGAAGATCCTTTATTAAATCAGTTCCCCGATGCTCCTATTAAGTTTAACCAAAACTTCAGGCTGTACAACACTGATAATAATAAGGTAGTATATTCTTTATCTGATACAACCTCAAACGGACTTGCTCAAATATTTTATGGGCGAAGCAACAATGCTACCCTGGTGCTTACAGCAACCGGCTCGCATATTTCCGATGCATTTTTGGCCGCCTCAAGATCGATCACCGAGCAGCTTTCAACCTTATCAAGCAACGTTTGCGTAACTGATGTTAACTCAAATAAATACCTGTTTAACATTAATAAAACAAGCGAAAACCTTGAGTATGTTGATACCAAGAGCGCAATCACCCGTTTCTGGGAAAGCTATAACCTGTATATATTACTGGGTATATTAGTATTAATTCTACTATCATTCCTATTTGTTCGTTCAAGAGTTCAAAGGTCACAGGAATTATATAACGACTAATTTTGTTAGTCACATCAATTGATTATATGAGTAACCTTAGCCTGTAACAACAGATAAGGTTACTTAATAAATTGTTTTAACATTTTACTGAAACTAAATAATATGTCAATTCCTGAACTTTTGGTTAATGATGGTTTTATATCTCAGCAAGATCGGGAAAAGATTAATAATTTATCAGCCCAAACAGGCCAGTCATTTATTAAAATAGCCCTCAACTTCGGCTATATATCCCGCAAAAACTACGACCGCTCTTTAGCAAATGCAGGTTATGTATTTCAGCCAATAAGGGAGCTCCCTTTTGACGCAGAGGTATTAAGCAAAATAGAATTAAAGTTTTCGGATCAGCATGTTGCGCTGCCATTACGTATTGAAAATGGCAGGGTTGTAACCGTAATGGCCGATCCTTCGAACCAGCTTTTTATTGATTTTATCAGGTTTACTTATGACTGCGAACCCGAAATAATCCTGGCATCTGATCTGGATATTACCTGGTTAAGCCATAAGCTTATTGGTGATAAATATGTAAAGTCGGCAGTATTTGAGCTTTTAAACCGCGATCCAAACAGTTCGGCGTTTATTACATTTTCATCCGGTCAGCTGGCCTTCCTATTCATCTTACTGGGTCTTGTAACTATCGGTTTGGTTCTTAGTTTCAAAAACACTTCAATTATTATCAATATTCTCATTAGCTCGTTTTTCCTTGTTGCTATATTATTTAAGCTTTTTTTGGCGCTGATGGGTTCGCGATTTGAATTACACCAGGCTGTAACGCGCGAGGATTTGCGCGAAATTGTTGAAGATGATTTGCCTATCTATACTATTCTGCTACCCGTATATAAAGAAGATAAGCTGATAAAAAAGCTGATCTGGAACTTACAGGCCCTTGATTATCCCCGCGAAAAACTTGACATCAAATTGTTGATTGAAGAGGATGATGACAAAACCTTAAACGCGGTTCGGAACCTTGATTTCCCTGCCATATTTGAAGTGGTTGTGGTGCCATTCCACATGCCTAAAACAAAACCAAAGGCATGTAACTACGGGCTCCATTTTGCGCGTGGCAAATATTTAACTATTTATGATGCAGAAGATATTCCTGATACTGATCAGCTGAAAAAAGTTGTATCAATGTTTGGCAAGCTACCTTCAAATTATATATGCATCCAAAGCGCCTTAAATTACTTTAACCGCAATGAGAATTTCCTTACAAGGATGTTCACGCTTGAGTATTCGTACTGGTTTGATTATATGCTTCCCGGGTTGGATACGCTGGATATTCCCATTCCTCTGGGTGGTACAAGTAACCACTTTAAGCTGGATAGCCTGATCGAGTTAGGCGCCTGGGATCCGTTTAATGTTACTGAGGATGCCGATTTGGGTTTAAGAGCTTATGCTAAGGGCTATAAAATAGCTGTAGTAAACTCTACTACTTACGAGGAAGCAAATAATGAGCCTATTAACTGGATCCGCCAGCGTTCAAGGTGGATAAAAGGCTATATGCAAACCTACCTGGTACACATGCGGAACCCGGTAGCGCTATGGAAAAAGTTAGGCTGGAAAGGTTTTTTAGGGTTCAACTTCTTTATTGGCGCAACCCCGCTTACTTTCCTCGTATATCCGTTTTTACTTGCCATATTTATAAGCTATGTGGTATTTGACCTTTCAACCATCAGAACATTATTTCCCGACTGGATTTTGTTTATGTCGATATTTAACCTGATGGTGGGAAACATATTAATGATTTACATTAACATGATGGCCGTATTTAAGAGGCGCTTTTATGAGCTTATCCTTTTTTCAATTGCAAACCCGGTTTATTGGTTAATGCATTCCATTGCGGCCTTTAAAGGGTTATATCAATTAATTGTTAAGCCTTTTTATTGGGAAAAAACAGAACACGGACTTAGTAAAGTTAACAGTCCAACAAACGTTGTTAAATGAGAAATCAATCTAAATATCTGTTACTTATCACCATATTACTGGCGATTTACTACCTGGTATGTGGTATTTATTTAAACCATTTAGGTTATTTTAGCCAGGAGGCGATGTTTTATATTGAGAAAACCAAAATCGTGCTTGACGGTGCGGGTAACAGGCTAAAGGTAATGGGGTTAACCGCTCCTATTATCCCTTTTTATACCTCTTTTCTCTTTTCTTTTTCGTCAGTAACAGCGGCAATTGCTCCTATAATAGCATCGGCCATATGTACTGCCATATTATTCTTTATGATAGGCGGCGCATTGTTAAAAAGGGCTAAAGATGATTTTTACCTGCTTGTATTATTAGTTATTTTTTTATTCCATCCCGGCATTTTATATACGGCATGCTCCGGAAAGTCAATAGCATTAGTGCTGGTTTTCTTTTTCATGTTCTTTTTTAACCTGCTTAAGTTTTATAGGTCAAACACTACATTCCACGTATCTATTGCCAGTATCAGCCTTGTATTGCTTATATTTTGCGATTATAAGTTCATCTGGCTTACATTATTCTTTATCCCGCTTGTATTATCAATAACTATAAAAAGCTTAAACCTTGGTGAGCAGGAATCTATTTTCAGGCTGTTTATCAGCTTTAATAATCCATCGTTACGCCGTAAGCTGATCAATAAAACTTTCGCCCTTTATATCATCTTGTTTGTTTTACCGATTGCTTGTATTGTATGTTACAAGTTGCTGAACTTAACGCACGCCCAGGATTTAAATTACTTTAGTGAAAGCCCCTACGCAACCTGGACGGTACTGGCAGATAAACTTAGCTTTGACCAGCTATCAACCAGCACGGTTTACCAGATCCCGGAAACATCCATATTAATATCAGCAAGGGTTTTACTTTTTTGCCCGCTTATGCTGGTAGCCATTTATTTATTTAAAAACAGTACTTATCAAATTTTAACACTCTTAACGCCTTTTGCTTTTATTGAGTTTTTACATATAAAATACGAAAAGGTATTTTTGGTGCATGAATATTATCTTATATTCCTGGTACTGGCCTTACTGTGTATTTTCTATAAGGCACAAGTCATTAAAAATCAAACGTTGTTAAAAACTATTGTTGGCGTTTTAACACTGGCACAACTTTATACCGGCTATATTTTCCTTAAAAACTCTTCAATAACCGAGGAGCAAAACTTTATTACAGTTTTATTTAACCGCGCTGCCGATACACATCAGGATGAAAATCGCGAGCTGGCAAAATATATAAATAACCTGCCTGCTGATACCCACGTTTTAGTTGACGATGCCATTGCATTCCCAATTGTTGCTTTTTCAAATAACATTCATAAACTAACGTTGCCTTACCAGGGCGCATTTTTAAGTGCCATAGAAGCACCCGATAAGTACGACGATTATATATTACTGGCAACCGAAAAAAATGAAGTTACTGGTTTTACACAATTAAATAACAAGTACGTTCCGGTTGTAAAAAAGGCTAACAGTGCCTTAAAGCTCAAAAGAGTATACGAAACTAACAACTGGATCTTATACAAGGTTTTTGAATGATGCCTGGTTGATTAGTTGACTAAGTTAGATTGAGTTGATTAGGTTGAAAAATTCAAAAATCAAAGTCCTGATGCTATCCTGGTATCAGGACTTTGATTTTTATATTCTCTCCCAAACTTTCCCGGTTCTTACCTAACCTCTTGTCTCTAATCTCTACCATTAAACCTAATAAAACCTTTTCAGTCATACCCTCAGTTATTTATTAAAATCCCAATATGAAAAAGTTAATTTTAATAGCATCCTTTATTATAGGAATAGGCTTCATGGTCAGTGCACAGGTCACTAAAAAAACACCTGAACAACGTGCAGCACATCAAACAAAGGCATTACAAAAACGCCTTAACCTGAGCCAGGAACAGGCTACACAGGTACATACTGTATTTCTTACGGAGATTACGCGTATGGATAGCTTGAAAAGTAATCTTTCGAATGATAAGAAAGCAAACCAGCTAAACGCAAAAAGCATTAAGCTGGAAGCAAAGAAGCAGGTAATCGCAGTTTTAAATGATAGCCAGAAACAGAAATTTGCTACCCTTGAAAAAATGCGGAAAGAAAAGCATAAACAGAAGCAGGCCCAGAGAGTCCCTGAGCAGGGATAATTTTATAGGTCTTATTTCAAAATTAGATTGGTCGATTTTAAAAAATCGACCAATCTTTTTGTTTATAGGACGTTACATGGCAAAATAATCAATAATCAAAGCCCCTGTGATGATCAGGAGTCCAAAAAATTCACGCGTTTTTTCGATATAAGGCTTCTCAGCCTGCATAGTTTCCACAATGCTTGGTCTTTTGTATTTAATTATCCAATCGCGAACGCCATCCTTAGCGAAAAATAAAATAACAGCGTATATAAGGTAAAAAGTAATGGCAATAAGGTAAATGGTCGGATAATACATATTAAAAGTTGCCAGGCCACAGCAAATGGCGGCAACCAT
>JAQBOS010000635.1 GCA_028287925.1 Mucilaginibacter sp.
CAAACAAATCATAACCCGGTTTCATCGTTTTCCAAAACTCTAATGAAGGGTACCGGGAGTAAGCGTACATATGCGCCCTATCCATCCTGAAAGGAAATATATCCAGGTCTATTTTTTGCTGACCTGCTTCAAAGGCTTTGTAAATCATTGTGTAAATTTCTTCAATGCGCGGGTCTGTCATAGCGTAACAGCCTATTGATGCGCAATGTCCATGAACCATAATGGCATCGCCCGTATAACCTTTCAGTTGCTCCAGTTTATTGGGATAGCCCACATTTATGGCCAGGTAGTAATTACTAACCGGGTTTAGTTGTTTTGGCTCAATGGTATAAAACCCTTCCGGACTTTTACCATCGCCCGACCGGGTTTTAGTTCCCAATCCGCCGGAATAAGTGCAGATCTCATAAGTTTTAAACAACCGGTATTGTTTGCCTGCCTTTACCCAAACCTCAAGCGCGCTAACGTCTTTAAATAACCTGATGTAAATGGGGGAATTTAACTTAAGCCCTTTTTGCTTTAATTCAGTTTGCAACTTTGGCCATACGGTGGATCTGACAGTCTTGGCCCGGTCGCTATCCGGCAATTCAGTTTTGGGGTTGATGAACAGCAAAGCCATCAAGATAAAGCAAAGGAACTTAGCCATTTAACCGCTGATTTATTGTGATTTAGATGATAACGCTGATTTTGGGGAAATATTGATGATCAATCCGAAAAATCGACTGCAAAAGCACGAGCCATTCCGTTTTAACCTAGTCCGTCATATTCACGCTAGAATAGATATGATGAGATAGCCTAATTATTGTTGTTGTTTGAAGAATTGACGATTAATTAGTTTTCATCTACAAAAAATAAAAATACAATTGAGCAAAGGCAAGACTAAGCAAACAAATAATAATTGCAAAAGTAAATTTTGAATACGCATAAAGCGCAAATGCAACAATTGTTAAAAGCACGGATACTAAACCAATCAGCATATAAGGTGCAATTATATCAAGTATAATCTCTTTTGGGATTAATGGGCTTACCAACTGATATTTCGTTTGAAAATAGGTAACGAAACATACACCTATCCTTATAAGATTCAATATGAATAAGGCTATTGCCCACTTCCTGGTCACAGGGTTTAAGTCCGCTTGCAACATTTCATAATTTAGGTTAATAGGCTTTTGAATATCGAAGTATACTATAAATTCGTGAACGAATACTTCCTCCTTCTTGCGCATAAGCAGCGCAGGCTAAAGAGGTGGCATACTCGTGATCAGAGTGACTTTTTATGTTGTGAACTCCAATTCCGAAATCGAACATCCGAACTCCGAAATCAAATTCCCAGCACCTGCTTCAGCTTCACATACCCCGTTTTACTTACCGGCACTTTAGCGCCCGATTTGAGGATAGCCAGGTGGGCATCTTTTTCGTAAGGGTCAATCCGGGTGATTTGTTGAATAGCTATTATGTAGGAGCGGTGCACCCTAACAAACTGCCTTGGGTCGAGCATCTGCTCAAAAAAGTTCATGGTTTTATTTTTCAGGAACGATCCCTCGGCGGTATATACGCTTACATAATCATCATCTGCCGCAAGATATTGCACATCCTGCACAGGGATTATTTTTACCTTGGTGCCTGTTTTTACTACAATCCGCTCGTGCTGTGCCGGCGAATGCGATGCAGTTTCCAGTAAATCTTCAGTATGCTTTTTGGCTGCAGGGGCTTCGGGTGCCTGGGCAAGGTATTTTTCAATAGCCTTGTTAAACCTGTCCTTATTAAAAGGTTTTAACAGGTAGTCGACTGCATGCGCTTCAAAAGCCTTTATGGCATATTCATCAAAAGCTGTGGTAAATATTACCGCCGGCTGGTTTTCAACCAGCTCCAGCATTTCAAAGCCGTTTATTTTCGGCATCTGCACATCAAGGAATATAATATCGGGCTGATGCACCTGGATAGCCTTCAGACCTTCAAAACCATCATTGCATTCCTGCATAACTTCTATCTGCGGGAAAGCCTGCAGATACTCCAATACAACCATACGGGCCAAAGGCTCATCGTCAATAATTAAGGCACGTTTCATATTTATAACTGCGGTACTTTAATAATAGTTGTAAATATATTATCATTTGCATGAGTTTCCATCAAATCATTACGTGCAAAAAGTAAATATAATCTGCGCTGCACTCCTCTCAACCCAAAACCGGTGCCTTTTTTAGGCCTTGATGTCTGTGGATCATAAGGGTTTTGCACCATCATTATCAGGTAATTACCCTCCATTTCGGCCCTTATACTTACCACTACATCGCCTATAGTATCGTACAAACCAAATTTTATGGCGTTTTCAACAAGCGGTTGTAATAACATAGATGGCAGCACCGCCTGGCCCGATTTTTCATCACAACTGATCTCGGTTTGTAAACGATGACCAAAACGCACCTTTTCAATATCAAGGTAAAGGTTAAGGTGTGTCAATTCTTCTGTTAACGGAACCTGTTGCTGATCGTCCTTTTTTAACGTACCGCGTAAAAAGTCTGATAGCTGGTGAATCATCCGACGGGCCTCATCAGGCTTAAAGCCAATTAAAGCGTTTATTGAGTTTAAGCTGTTAAATAAAAAGTGAGGTTGCAGCTGCTGCCTTAAATTATATAATTCCGCATCGCGGGCCAATTGCTCGGCCTCCGCTTTGCGCTTTTCGTTATCTTTCTGGTCAAGCTGCGAATAGTAGATCATACTGATCATCGCCATCCACCCTATCGCCAAAAAATTAGTGAAGAAACGGATGGTTAGTGAATTTACCAGGAATTTGGTATACGCCGGACCTGTAGCCAAAAACGGCAGGATCCACCTGCTCCCAAATGTGCATATCGCTGCCAGGGCGGCTATCCAGATCAGGATATTGAGGTAATTACCTTTTTCGGGTTGATAATAACGCAGGTTATTATTAATTAACCAGCAAGCCGAAGCAAGCAAAATTGAACAAATCAACCCATCAGTAAAGGCAATGTACCATATAAAGCCAAAACTATGCACTACATAGCTCTGCAGGCCGGTCCAAACCAGTCCGCAGACGATGAACCCTGCATAGAGTCTTGATGATGTTAGGTTTGATGGTAAGGCCATTTTTTTTTGAGTCCGGAAAGTCGGTAAAGACCGAAAGTCCGGAAGATGTTTATTAAGTTTTTATTATAGCACTTTTAATATTCCAATGTCGTGCTGAACTTGTTTCAGCGCATCGCCTGCAAAATGTACATCATGTCGGGCTACCTGTCCTGTGGGTTGCCGAAATAAATTCGGCATGACGTGCACTTTTTTATTCTTATTCGGAGATCAATAGCTTCGGATGTCGACTCCTGCGAAAATCGAAACGCCTTTAAGCACCAATATTTTTTCGCTGCCAATAGTAGCTGTGCTTTTCATTCTTTTATCTTCAATGCCGGCAAATACAGCGGCAATATCCGGAACTACCTGCCAGTGAGGCGGAACTATCATTTTTACACCGCCGAAGATCTGGGTTATATCAATTATCACTTTACCGGCAATATCAGCCTGGGTAAAGTCAAGTTCGGCGCCGCCAAAAATGTTTACTATTTCGCCCCCTTTAAAATTCTTTGAAAGGATGATCTTTTTTACCGATCCAAAAACCGATACTGTATCAAGATAATCATCTCCTGTATGTTTATAGGAAGCCGAAGGATTAATTGGCGGCACCCCTGAAGCTGAAGGATCAATAGTATAATCAGCTATTGGCCCACCGGCTGTTTTTTCCTCGGTTTTAGTCCAGTCCCATTTTGCTTTGTTATCATTTTTCCAGTTTTCTTTATCAAAATGGCTATGGCGCCTTAATATCAGCCATAAACCAAATCCAATAATAGCAATTGGCCACACTATGCGGTCGGCACGGTCAAAGTTTTCATTTATCAAAAACACAATGCCTATAAGTATCAGTAAAAAAGACGAAGGCTTGTGAAAATTGGTTTTTGCACCAATAAAAAGCCCCCAGCCTATAAGCAACATTGGCCAGCTAAATAACCAACCCGGAACAAAAAAGAAATCAAGCTGCTTAATAAGCAGCATAGCGCCTACGGCCAGTAAAATTATCCCTGCCAGGGCTTTGCCATTGCGGGGATTGTTAGGGGTTACTATATCGTTGTCCATTATATTATTAGCATTTTAAATCGTATTCAAAACTAAGGTAACATTATAAGTATGCCAAACAAAAATTGGCAGTATATTTAAAGAAGTCGGTAAGATAATGTAAAGTGTCGGTGAAAAAGTTGGATAAATGATCTAATTTTTCTTTTTCCCTTTTTCCCCACCTCTTTCCGCCGCAGGCGAAGAGAGGTCGACCAGCGAAGCGTCGTCGGGTGAGTTAACTATACGCCATGCATTCGCGTTAATGCATTGACGTTAATATCGCCCGCAGAATTCACTCACCCGGTCATTGCTTCGCTCGACCTGCCCTCTCTTCCGCAAGC
>JAQBOS010000004.1 GCA_028287925.1 Mucilaginibacter sp.
AACAATAGCATTCAGTATGGTTTCGTTAGCGTATCTATCGTAGTTGAGCAGCCTGGTGAAATAAGTTTTCATCCGGTAAAATAAAAACATAATCAGCATTAAAACAAATTGCCACACTTAACCCTTATCAGTTAACAATAATATAATGATAGCAACATACCGGGGTTATACGAATAAATTACCTTAGTACTAAATAAAACGCCTTTGTTATGAAATTCATTTTAAATCTTCCGAAGCTAATCAAAAATTTCCGTGAGTGGATGATCCTTAGAAGCATGAGATCATCATTCATTCACTAAAATTTATTTGTTCAAAAATCTTAATTATTTAATTGTATTGCACAATTTTGCTTTACAATAGTTCTTAATGGAAAGTACTTCTCAGGATATACATATTAATAAAAAACTTTTTGGGGATGATTTTATTTGGGGAGTTTCTGTAGCAGCTCTGCAGATAGAGGGTGCATGTGATGCTGATGGCAAGGGTGAATCCATTTGGGACGTATTTGCAGCAAAAAAGGGTAAAATATTAAACGGCGATGTTCCCGGCAAAGCCTGCGACTTTTATAATCAATACCAACAGGATATTGATTTGATTAAACAGCTCAACATCCCGTGTTTCAGATTTTCAATCTCATGGACCCGTATTTTTCCAAACGGAATCGGAGAGGTAAACCAGGCCGGGGTTGATTTTTACAACCGAGTAATCAACTATTGCCTTGAGAAAGGAGTGGAACCCTGGATTACCATTTATCATTGGGATCTGCCGCAAGCGCTCGAACTTAAAGGCGGCTGGACAAATCGCGATATTGTTGAGTGGTTTACGGCATTTGCAACTGTATGCGCCCGAAATTTTGGTGACAGAGTAAAAAACTGGATGGTTATGAACGAACCGGGCGTGTTTACAGGCGCCGGATATTTTTTAGGGATCCATGCGCCGGGAAGAACCGGGCTTAAGAGTTTTCTTCCCGCTATACATCATGCAGTTTTATGTATGGCAGCAGGGGGCAGGCTGTTACGCAATATAATTCCGGATGCACGGATAGGTACAACATTTTCGTGTTCATATATCGAACCTTATTCTGATAGATCTAAAGATATTAATGCTGCTAAACGTGTAGATGCTTTGCTTAACCGGCTGTTTATTGAGCCTGTTTTAGGGCTTGGCTACCCGGTAAATGAAGTTTCTGCTTTAAAAGGAATTACCAAATATTTTCAGTCGGGTGATGAGGATGCAATGAAGTTTGATTTTGATTTTATAGGGGTACAGAATTATACCCGTGAAATTGTAAAGAACTCGTTTTTTACGCCTTATGTTGGCGCATCCCTGGTAAAGGCTGAAAAAAGGGGAGTCCCCTTAACAAATATGAAATGGGAGGTATACCCGCCATCAATATACCAGATGATAAAAAAGTTTAATGCTTACCCGCAAATAAAAAACATTATTGTAACTGAAAATGGCGCCGCCTTTCCAGACCAGGTAACTGACGGCGAAGTTAATGACCCTAAACGGGTTGCATATTTGCAGAGCTATCTGCAGCAGGTATTAAAAGCTAAAAATGAAGGACTGAAAGTTAATGGTTATTTTATATGGACATTGACTGATAATTTTGAATGGGCAGAAGGATATCATCCGCGTTTTGGATTGATCCATGTTGATTTTGAAACACAGCAACGCATCGTTAAATCATCGGGGCACTGGTACGCCGGGTTTTTGAAGGGTAATTAATATTATAAATAGGTTTTTAGCTCCAATTCAGAGTTGCTTACACCATTGGTTTTATCTTTTATGTACCGCGGCAGGTCAATAAAGAAAGTAGTCCCGGTTTTGCCGTCACTTTCAAACCATATTTTGCCTTTATGACTTTCAATAATTTGCTTACTGATAGACAGGCCAAGTCCGAATGATTTTTCTCCGGATGTTCCGGGCCGTTTAGCCTCGGTGAACATATTGAAAACTTTATCTTTTACAGTGTCCGGAATACCAATGCCCTGGTCCTTAACCGAGATTGCCAATACATTTTCGCCTACCGCTGCTTTTACATAAATAATACCTCCAACAGGGCTGAATTTTATGGCATTACTGATCAAATTACCCACTACCCGCCATATTTTTTCGCGGCTTATCAGCAATTCTTCAGGTTCGTCCAATAGCTCAAGTTTAATTTTTTGATCTTTTTCAGATGCTTTAAAACGTAACAGCTCAACGCTTTTGCTTAAGAGCGAATTGAGATCTACCGGTTCTTTCTTTAGCTGTAAAGTACTATTATTGGTAACTTCCAGAATTTCATTGATCAACTCAAGCGAGTTATTTGAAGTTTCTTTTATAAGGGTAATTAATTCTTTTTGATCATCAGTATAATCATCAAGCATCATTACCTGTGTTAACGATGCAATGCCACCAATAGGGTTCCTGAGGTCATGAGCTACCGTTCTTAATATGCGGTCTTTTTCCTGGCTGCTTAACTTAAGTTCGGATAGTGTTGTCTCCAGGTTGTTTTTTTGAAGGTTTATCTGTTTATTTAAATTGCTTACAACCTCCACATCACTTTTTGATTTTTTCCAGTTGCGATATACCAAAGCAATAATTATAACGGCCATTATAGCACAGGCTACAGCCAGGTATATATAGATCTGCTGCTGCTTGTTATTATCTTTAAGATTTTTAATTTGGGATTGCTTGTCATAATTTGCCTGTTGCTGATTTACATCAGTCTCCTTTAACGTACTTGAGCGTTTATTTATCGAATCTTTTAACGAGTTGTAACTTTCAAGGTGCTTATAAGCTTTTGCCATATCACCTGTTTCAACATAATACCTGTTCATCAACCAGTTCCAGCTCATTTCCGCGTCTTCATTTTTAACTGTATCCAGCTGATTGCGAAGCTCACCGAACAATTTAAGAAATGGCTGGTATTGGTGGTTATTAAAATATAATTTACCCAGGTTTATTTCAGCAAGTTGGGCGTTTGAAAAATCATTTATCTTTTTAAGGTTTATTTGAATGCTTTTTTGTAAAAGCGCTGCCGATTCCTTGTTTTGCCCTCTTAGCATTGCAATTTCACCCTGGTTGCCGTAAACAACAGCGCGGGCAACATTAATAAGCCGGGTTTGTTTTAGATACTTGCTGCCATATGTGTTTAAATAGTCGAGTGTTTTATTGAAATAAGTTGCTGCGCTGTCAATATCCCCATTGTTTTTAAAGCTTTCTCCAATATTGTCAAGCAGTTCCTGGCGCTGGTAAAATGCTAAAAAGCTTTCTTTGTAGGAGAGGCTTTGCCTGAAACTTAACTTAAAATAATTAGCCGCCTCAGCGTAATGCGCCTGCTTAAACATAACCATACCCATCCTGTAGGTATATTCGGCAAGTATTTCATTTTCAAGGTTGTTTTTGCCCATAAAATAACCCTGGTAATAGCATTGGTAAGCATTGCTATATTGAGAAAGGCTGAAATACGCATCGCCCATGGCAAAGTTGGCTTCGGCATAATTGCTAACATATTGTTTTCTGCTTACGCTTCTCTTAGCCATCATTAACATGCTGTCGGCATACAGCAAGGCCTTCCGTGGCTTCATTATACCCTTTTTATAGTACAGGTATTTTAACCCATAATAGCGAAAAACATCATTAACATATGGGTTTTTAATCGCGTGAAAGGCAGAGTCAATAAACTGTTGTTCAATTTCCAGATTGCGGTGGTACCGGGGGCTGGCCAGTTTTATTGTAAACGCTTTGTATTGATCAGAGTAATCTCCTGTATCGGCGTCCTTCTTGCGGCATGATAAAAGCAGCGACAGAACAATCAATAAAAGCCATAGCTTATTGATTGTTAAAGTTTTATAAATCGGGAAAAATGGAGCCATTAACCAATATGTAAGTGCAACTATACAAATACTCTTAATGGAAGTGATTTGTATTGTCGCAATTAAACGTTTATTTATTGATTAAGGTTACTGTTATTTAAATGCCTCTTCACCGGTTATGTCTAAACCGGTAATTAATAAATGGATGTCATGTGTGCCTTCATAAGTAATCACCGATTCAAGGTTCATCATATGCCGCATTATTGGGTACTCACCCGTAATACCCATACCTCCAAGTATTTGGCGTGCTTCGCGGGCAATGTTTAAGGCGGTTATAACGCTATTGCGTTTACTCATTGAAATTTGCGCAGGCGTTGCACGGTTCTCGTTTTTTAAAACACCTAAACGCCACACCAGCAGCTGGCCTTTAGTTATTTCGGTGATCATTTCGGCCAGTTTTTTCTGCTGCAACTGAAAGCCGGCTATCGGTTTGCCAAACTGCCTGCGTTCTTTCGAATATCTTAACGCGGTATCGTAGCAATCCATAGCGGCGCCAAGCGCTCCCCACGCAATGCCATATCTTGCCTGGTTTAAACAACCCAGCGGGCCTTTTAAGCCGGCAACATTTGGGAGCAGGTTTTCTTTGGGAACCTTAACATTATCAAAAACAAGCTCGCCGGTAGCCGATGCTCTTAATGACCATTTATTATGTGTTTCGGGTGTGGTAAAGCCTTCCATGCCGCGTTCAACAATTAACCCGCGAATCTTCCCGCTTTCGTTTTTTGCCCAAACAATGGCAATATCAGCAAAAGGGGAGTTTGAGATCCACATTTTGGCGCCATTTAACAGGTAATGATCACCTGCGTCTTTAAAATTTGTGGTCATACCACCAGGATCTGAACCATGATCAGGCTCGGTAAGGCCAAAGCAGCCCATTAATTCGCCGGTTGCCAATTTGGGAAGGTATTTATGCTTTTGTTCTTCCGATCCATAGGCATAAATAGGGTACATAACCAATGAGCCCTGTACAGATGCCGCAGATCTGATCCCGGAATCGCCACGCTCAATTTCCTGCATAATTATACCATATGCCATATAATCAAGTCCGGCGCCGCCATATTCAACGGGGATAGTGGGACCAAAAGCACCAATTTCGCCAAGGCCTTTAATTAAATGCTTTGGGAACTCAGCCCGTTGGGCGTAATCTTCTATGATAGGACTTACTTCCTTCTTAACCCAGTCGCGCACACTTGAGCGGATCAGTTTATGTTCGTCACTAAGTAACTCATCTGCTAAATAATAATCAGGCGATTCGTAAAGGTCTTTTTTAGACATATAATGTATAATTGGTGGGCAAAGATATGGGGAATTATTTAAATGCGGAATGCGAATTGGTGAATGCGGAATGAATATGCTGCGTTTATTTAAGCACTCAATCAAAACATTCCGCAATTGGCATTTCGAAATCCGCATTAAAAAAAACTACTTTTGAATCATGATTACAATAGCGCTGCACGGGGCTGAGTTTTTTGCCTTCCATGGGTTTTATCCCGAAGAGCAAAAACTCGGGAGTAAATTTATTGTTGATGTAGATGTGAGCTTTACGCCTGTGAAAGATTTGAAAGAGGATAAAATAGGCAACACAGTTGATTATGAGAAAGTATACGCGATAGTTGAAGAGCAAATGAGAAAAACAGCCAAGCTAATTGAAACAGTAGCACAATCTATTGTTGATGAAATCAAAGTGCAGTTTTCCTTTGCAGATAGCATCAGGGTTTCAATAAAAAAAATGAATCCCCCCCTTAAAGGCAAAGTTGCGTATTCAAATATTGTAATTTCTGAACCATGATTTACCTGATTTTAGGATGGCTTGATAGAAAAGGCATCACTTTAATCTTTAAATCTGGTAAACTGCGCAGCACTCTTGAACACCTTGTAAAAACAAACGACAGTGAAAAATCATGGTTAAAAAATAACCGCCAATTATGACTTATAATAAAATAACGGAAAATATTCTCACAGCCATTAAACAAATCGTTGGTGAAAATGCGGTTATAACCAGGCATGCTGATCTTGAAAAATATAGTCACGATGAAACTGAGGACCTGCACTTTTACCCTGAAGTTGTAGCCAAACCTAAATCAACACAGGAGGTTTCAGCATTGATGAAACTTTGTAATGAAAATTTGATTCCGGTTACCCCGCGTGGTGCTGGCACTGGTTTAAGCGGTGGTGCATTACCTGTTATGGGTGGATTGCTGATAGCCATGGAGCGTTTCAATAAGGTATTGCAAATTGATGAGCAAAACCTGCAGGCCACTGTTGAGCCGGGTGTGATCACTGAAGAATTTATGAACCAGGTGGCAGCTAAAAGTTTGCTGTACCCTGTTGACCCAGCCAGTAAAGGCAGCTGTTTTATCGGTGGCAATGTATCACATGGCTCAGGTGGACCAAGGGTTGTTAAATATGGTACGATAAGAGAATATATCCTGAACCTTGAAGTGGTGTTGCCATCAGGCGAGATTATCTGGACAGGTGCTAATACTTTAAAATATGCATCTGGCTATAATCTAACCCAACTGATGATAGGGTCGGAAGGGACATTGGGAATAATCACTAAAATTGTTGTGAAACTGATTCCGCGCCCAACGCTGGATGCTTTGCTGCTGGCATCGTTTAGTTCAAATGAGGCTGCCTGTGGTGCGGTATCGGCTATTTTTAGGGCGGGGATAGTTCCTTCAGCGCTTGAGTTTATGGAACGGAAAGGAGTGGAGTGGGTAATAGAAAAAGACGGGCTGGCATTTGACCTGAAAGAGGGTATTGAAGCTTTTTTATTGATAGAGGTTGACGGCACAAACCAGGATGTAATATTTGCTGATTGTGAAAAGATAAACCAGGTGTTGGAGGAGTTTGACTGCAAGGAAGTTTTATTTGCTGATACATCGGCACAAAAAGAAGAGCTTTGGCGATTGAGAAGAACTATGGCTGTTTCTGTAAAATCAAACTCAATTTATAAGGAAGAAGATACGGTGGTGCCGCGTGCAAGCCTGCCCCAATTAATTAAAGGGATAAAACAAACCGGACTTAAATATGGTTTTGAATCAATATGTTATGGCCATGCCGGTGACGGAAACCTTCATGTGAATATTATAAAAGGCCAGATGAGCGATGAGGATTGGAACAATAAATTAAAGGATGGGATCCGCGAGATCTTTGAACTTACTGTATCATTAGGTGGTACTTTATCCGGCGAGCATGGCATTGGTTTGGTACAAAAGGGCTTTATGCCGATAAAGTACAGTGAAACTCATTTTGCATTATGGCGGGGTATAAAGCAAGTATTTGATAAAAATGGTATCTTAAACCCGGGAAAGATCTTCTGAACCGGGATTAAGGGATTTGACGGATTAGTCAGATTTTTAAGAACGATGCGTCGAGTAAGTTCGGTCTAAACTCAATAGTACAATATAAAAAAAGCATAACAAATTTTCATTCAAATTAATCCATAAAATCCATTAATCCCGGTTTGTCTGCATTAGAATTTAATATCGCCAATCAGGACCTGATTAAAATAGCCGTAGCGGTTGTTTGTGGTGGGTTATTGGGCCTTGAACGCCAGTATAAAAATAAAACTGCCGGTTTCAGGACAATTATTTTAATCTGCCTTGGCTCTACTATTTATACAATGGTGGCACAACGTGCGGGCGCCGGTGTTAATATTAATATAGTAACCGGGATAGGTTTTATAGGAGCAGGCGTAATTTTTAAGGATAATATAGCTGTTAGCGGGCTCACAACTGCTGCCGTTATCTGGATCTCGGCAGCTATAGGTATGGCTGATGGTTCAGGGAATTATTTGCTTGCGTTAGTTTGCACTGTTCTTACTTTAATGGTGTTGCTGCTATTTAACCTGCTTGAACGGTATATTGATAAAGTTCACCGTGATAAGTTGTTTGTAATTGTGTTTACAAATTCCAACTATGATAATATGACCCCTGTTGAAGATGCCATAGCTGAATTGCAGTTAACATCAAGACGGGTGCAGGTTTCCAAGAAAGATGGCTGCCTTCAATTTGCAATATTAGTAACAGGCCATCGCCAAAACATAAGTAAACTTGATGAAAAGTTATTGCAAATGGAGCAGGTCAAATCGTTCTGAGTGATTTTATAATAGAAGGGAGCTTTAGTTAACCAGGCAATAAATGAAAACTTTAGATAGAAGTAAGCTGATATTATTCCTATTGCTGATAGTAAATGGCTTGTTTGCAAAGCCTAAAGAAAAAAACTACGATGTAATTGTTTATGGAGGTACTTCAGCAGGTGTAATAGCAGCCTACACTGCTAAACAAATGGGTAAATCTGTTTTAATGGTTGAGCCAGGAACTCGTGTGGGCGGATTAACCACTGGTGGGCTGGGCTATACCGATATTGGGAATAAATATGCAATAAAAGGCCTTTCTCTTGATTTTTATAGAAAAGTGGGAGAGCATTATGGGAATTTTGAACAATGGATCTTTGAACCTCATGTTGCAGAAAATATTCTCTTATCCTATTTGAAAAAAGCGAATGTTGAGGTATTGTACTCCTTCAGAATTATTGCTGTTAAAAAAAGCGAAGAAAAAATCAGATCTATAGTTCTTGAAAATTCCGCTAACCCAAATCCGCAGACAAATAAAACAATTGCCGGGAAAGAGTTTATTGATTGCAGTTATGAGGGTGATCTGATGGCAAAGGCAGGTGTTTCATACACTGTGGGCCGGGAAGATAATAACCAATATAAAGAGACCTATAATGGTGTACAATTTAGAAATAAGCACCAGTTTCCTGATGGCATCGACCCTTATAAAATTCCTGGAAAGCCCGAAAGTGGCCTGCTTTGGGGGATAAATGATGGAACATTATTGCCTGACGGTACGGGTAATAAAATGGTTCAGACCTATAATATCAGGGTTTGCCTCACTAAAGATCCGGCCAATAGAATTCCTATTATCCGGCCTGAAGATTATTATCCTGAGCGATATGAGTTACTGATTCGCTTAATTGAAAGGAAGGCGGTTAAAAACATTAACGATTTTATGAAAATCGATAAAATGCCCGGCGATAAAACTGATATTAATAATAACGGTCCGTTTTCAACAGATCTGATCAGTAAAAGCTGGAAATATCCAGAAGCCAGTTATGCAGAAAGGGCCGCTATCTTTAAAGCTCATGAAAACTATACCAAAGGCCTTTTTTACTTTGCCGGGCACGATCCGCGTGTACCTGAAGTTATTCGTAATGAAATGCTGCAATATGGCTATCCTAAAGATGAGTATATAAATACTAATCATTTTACTACGCAAATGTATGTGCGTGAAGCAAGAAGGATGATAGGTACTTATGTAATGACCCAGGCTAATTGCCAGGGCAAGGAGATTGTTGATGATGGAGTAGGTATGGCTGCTTACACAATGGATTCACATAATGCCGAACGGATTGTTGTTAATGGAATGGTTAAGAATGAGGGCGATGTTCAGATTGGTGGGTTTAGGCCTTATCCAATTTCTTATCGCAGTTTAATTCCTAAAGCAACTGAGTGCAGTAACCTGGTAGTGCCCGTTTGTTTATCAGCATCACACATAGCTTACGGTTCAATCAGGATGGAGCCTGTTTTTATGATGCTTGGGCAGTCGGCAGCAGTTGCAGCCTGCATTGCTATTGATGATCATTGTACAGTACAGGAGGTTAATGTAAAACACTTACAACAGGTACTAAAAACAAACCCATTGGCTGACGGCAGCACGCCCGAAATTTTAGTTGATAATGACGACCCTGCACAAGTGACCATCAGCGGAAATTGGAAAAGAAAAGAAAACTT
The DNA here is from genome assembly GCA_028287925.1 of Mucilaginibacter sp. Classification (GTDB taxonomy): domain Bacteria; phylum Bacteroidota; class Bacteroidia; order Sphingobacteriales; family Sphingobacteriaceae; genus Mucilaginibacter. Next base: position 9,661 of record JAQBOS010000004.1, read on the forward strand.
CAAGGGGTGTTATGGACCTTCAACTTTAATGAGTGATACAGGGGCTAAAGCGGGCGACTTTGTCCGGTTTACTCCGGATATAAAAAAAGAAGGCATTTATAATTTGTATACCTATGTATCTAAAATATCCGGTACATCATCAATTCTTAACATAACGGTTAACGATGCGGTAAAGAAGACCGATTTAAGCATCAATTTACAAAACGTAGTTGTTAAGGGGCAAACTGAAGGTGAATGGGTACCATTAGGCAAATTTCATTTCACAGCAGGCAGTAAAGGATCCGCTGCTATTGTAGTCCAAAATGCAGCCAGTGCAGTATTAGCCGATGCGGTATTGTTTATTCCGGAAAGAAACTAACTCAATTAACCGGTTTAATTAGTATTCAAAATCAACCGTGGCTCATCATAAGCTATCATTTTCTCCCTTTCTTCTAGCGGGATAGAAACAGACTTGTTTAAAGAATAATCATAGCTTATGCACACAGTTTTTCCTGTTGTGCAAACTTCCTCGCCATGTGGAGTTATCCTTGCCAATAAATGCATCATATCAAAGCTGCTGTTTCCTATCCGGGTAGTACGTACATAGCAAACAATCTCGTCATCAAGGGTGATGGGCTTTAGATAATTAACTTCCGAACGGCCAACTATAACACCATTTTCGCGCAAATTCCAGTTGATTATTTCTTTCCAGTAGTTAAGCCGGGCTATTTCAAAGTAGGTTAAATAAATAGCATTGTTAACATGACCAACAGCATCGATGTCTGAAAAGCGGATGGGGATAGGGGTTTTGTATTTATAATCGGATATTTTTTCACTCATTGTATGTCAAGTTGTCTGTGTGTAATGGTTTTGGTCGGACATAGTGTCTGTTTGTATCGATTTTTAACCACTGGTACAACAGTTGATGCACCTTCAGCAAATATATTAAAAGAAAAACTTAACAGAACATAATCATGACTTTAGTAAAATTTGCAAACGGACAAAAGAATCACGCAGTTAATCCATTTTTTAGCGATGTATTTGATTCTATCTTAAACGACTCATTTCTGAGTGATAAATTAGCAACCCGCGTGCCTGCTGTTAACATAGCAGAAACTGAAAATGAATT
>JAQBOS010000008.1 GCA_028287925.1 Mucilaginibacter sp.
ACACGTTTGATTTCCATGGTAATCTCTTTGCTTAGCGTTAGCTACCAGGCTATAAAAGCAGCATTTGCCAATCCGGCGCAAAGCCTGAGAGCCGAGTAGCTTAAGAGTGGAAAATTTTATTTTAACAGCTCAATATTTTATAACTTAAACAGCCATCATTTCGTATAAGGGCATTAGCCGGCAAATAGTATAAGCTCCGCAGATAGAAAAGTGTGGCCCGGCAATGTTTTTAATCCATGAAAAGAGTAATTATTGCTTTAACAACAATAGTATTAGTTGCTACCGCGGCAATTGGTATTACGCACTATTATTCGGTAAAGATCTTATCGGCCAGCAGGGCGTACACCAATTTTGAATCGCAATATTCTACAGGTCAAAAAGATGCCACCCGGCATTTAATGAACTATATCTATTCGCACGAGGAAACGGATTATCTGTATTTTAAAAATGATATCAGTATTCCTAAAGGGGATAGTATTGCCCGCGAGGCACTATTAGCGGGAAAGGATATAAGGATAGCGCGGATAGGTTTTTTATTGGCTGGTAACCATCCCGATGATCTGCCAGAGCTGATCTGGTTTTTTAAACAGTTTAAAAATGCGGCTTTCTTTAAAAAAGCAATTTCATCATGGCAGCAGGCTGATGTGATGGTAAGCAAACTAAATGCGATAGGCTCACTTGCCTATAGAAACATCCATTCAGGTAAGCCCATTGATAAAGAAGACCTTATTTTGCAGATAAATACCATATCTGATAATTTAACCATTAACCAGCAGCGTTTTTCAGCACTGCTTGGGACTACCTCACGCATTGTTGACCATTACGTTTTCATTGCTGATCTTTTGATCTCCATCATTATCCTGGCATGTTCTGCTTTATTGGCCGGTATAATGCTGAGGAAGCTGCATACTTCAAAAAAGGTGATCGTAGAACAAAACCTGGCCCTTACAAACATGAACGAACGCGTAAATAAGTTTGTTTATGCCCTTACACATGATTTGCGCTCACCGCTTTCATCCCTAACCGGCCTGGTTTCGGTGCTGGAGCGTGAAAAGGATATCTCCAAAATTTCGAACTATACCACCATGATGCGCGAAAGCATTCAGTTACAGGATCAACACATCCAGGATGTTTTACATACCATCCGTAACGATAGCGGAACGAATGCCGAGCTTTGTAATCTGGGAGTAATAGTAAGCGACGTAATAAGCCAGAACAGTTTTTTTGCCGAAGGAAAGAAGGTGAAATTTTTAAGCGAGCTGGAAGTATGGGAGATTAAATGTAATATCACTAATTTGAAAACGGTATTTAATAACCTGATCTCAAATGCCATTAAATATGCCGACTTCAGCAAGCCTGAACAATGGATAAAAGTGCGGTCATATAAAAATGACAAGCGTTGTGTTATTGAAATTGAAGATAATGGCATAGGCATAAAGCCCGACCAGCGCGGCAGTATTTTTAATAAATACTTTAAATCGGGAATCAATAAAAAAAGCACTGGACTCGGCCTGTATTTTACTAAACAAGCCATTGAAGATATGAACGGCACTATAACGGTACGGTCGTTATTAGGCGGCGGAACTTCGTTTATAGTTTCTCTTCCGTTATAACTATTCCGGCAAGCTGCTCCCAACTGGTTACGGGATCTTTAATGCCCAGCATCCCGGCAATCATAGTATAAATATCAGTTGGTTTTTTACCGCTTTCGCGCCAGTAGCGAATGGAAACTGCTCCTGCCGATTTGGAGATCTTTTTACCAGCCTCCATCAGCAAGGGGTGGTGATAAAAAGTAACATCAGCAAAACTATTTTTCCCCGACGCACTTGCCAGCAAATGCTGCGCTAATGTTGAAGGCCAAAGATCTTCGCCTCTTACAACAAGATCAACTCCGAAAAACAGGTCGTCAATAACCGAAGTAAGCTGGTATGCAGGGAAACCATCCTTTTTTTTAACGACAAAATTGTGCATTTCATCAGGCAGGGGCGCTTTTATAATGTTGCCGTTATAATTCTTAACTTGGATTTCGATATTACCATCGGTTAACAAACGCCAGCAGGTGTTTTGTGCCGATAAGGGAATTTTATTTTCAAGGCACGAACATTCGCCCAAATTTAGTTGGCTGCGTGAGCAGGAACAGGCAAAAACAAGCGCTTCATCAGCTAATTGTTTAAGCGCCTCTTTGTACACAGGCATCCGGTGCAGTTGTGAGTAGTCATCTTCAAACTCTTTTAGGTTATTGGGGCCTTCATCCCAGGGGATCTCCAAAAAGTTCAGGGTGTCAAAAATATCATGCAAATACAGCTTATTTATACGAGCCTGGTCCAGGTCATCTATCCGCAATAATGTTTTTGCCCCGCTTTTTCGGGCTAGTAAGGCAGTAACTGCAAATGATAGCACATTACCCACATGCAAATACCCACTTGGAGTGGGAGCTATACGGGTTTTGTTAAAGCGGGTAACCTGATGGAGCATTTATTTAATTGGATAAAGGTTGATTTTATAAATTTAAATAAAAAACCCGCTATGTATTAATTATCGCTTTTTAGCAATGACATAACCTCATTCCAGGTATTTGCTCTTTGGTGATGGGTAATGTTTGCATTGTGCGCAGCATGAAACATGATAGTTGTTCCTTTAAAATTATCCAGATTTTTAGGATGATCATCAATCATATAATCTGCATTGATCAGGCTTTTATCCCCGCAAAAAACAATGTTTCTCCATGAAATGAACGGGAAATGCTCCTGCAGCCATTCATGCTTTTCAGGAAGTGACTGTGGAAATTCCATCGCGGCCGATACAATGTAAATTTCATAATCTTTCATCAATTCGGTTATGGCCTCAACAGCGCCGGGCATTACCGGAAGCGTACGGAAAAAACCGGGTGTGAATGCAAATTTTCGGGCAGCGCCTTTTTCAGGAAAGCCCTCGCCTTCCGGTTTGCCAAGCAAATCTTCGTACGGAATATTAACGCCATAAATATTGTAATACCATGCTATAAAGTGCGAATCGGTGTCTGCTAAAACACCATCCATATCTACCGCAATTCTTTTTAATGATTTCATGTCGCAATATTATGCAAATATTTGCAAACAAACATAATTTTAATGCAATATGTTGCAATTGTTAATTTGTTGTTATATTTGTTTTATGTTGAAAGCCGAGCGACTTCAAAAAATAGTAGAACAAATTGCAAAAGATAACAAAGTTATCCTTGACGACTTAAGCCAGCTGCTTAACGTATCAACCGATACCATAAGAAGGGATATTAAAGAACTATCGGATAAAGGCTTATTGAAAGCGGTTCGCGGCGGCGCTATTATAGGCTCTCCTGTACATCCTCATTTTAAGGAGCGTCAAAATATTGATACACAGCATAAAAAGGTAATTGCTCAAAAAGCACTGGAGTTTATTAAACCCGGCCAGGTGCTTTTGATTAATGCAGGCACTACCACAACCGCGATAGTCAGTACACTGCCAAAGGAAATTGCCCTGACAGTTATAACAAACAGCTTTCCAATTGTATCAATTTTAGAAGATTACCCTAATATAACCGTGTTTTTTATCGGCGGCCAGCTAAATAAACACAGTTTTTCAACAACCGGGTACGAAACTATTGAAGCTATCCGCAATTTCAGGGCTGATATATGCCTGCTTGGGATCTGCAGCATTGATTTAAAAGTAGGAATAACAGGATTTGACCACCAGGAAAGTTTGGTTGACAGGGCGATGATCGAAACATCAAAACATATCATAGCTTTATCCACATACGAAAAATTAGGAGCCTCCGATCCCTACTATGTATGTGCCGCCAATGCAATTGATGTGCTTATTACTGAAAAAGATCCCTCCCTGGCTGACCTGGCCGGGTTTAAAGATGCCGGGATAATGATCAAATAATATAATCTAAATGGCTTATAAGGTAAATGTAAGCATTTCACTAATTAGTATAGTGTGCAGATTAGTATAGTGTGCAGATTGCACGCTGCTAAACCGCAATAACAGGAAACTATAAAGCCTTTAACTTTCGTTAAAGGCTTTATAGTTTGTAGAAACAAGGCACGAACAAACCCGGCTTGTATTATTCGTTATTCACTTTTTAAACTTTTAACAGGGTTGGTCAATGCTGCTTTGAGAGCTTGAAAACTAATGGTTGCCAGTGTTACAAAAATTGCCATTATAGCGGCAATAACAAATACGGAAGGCCCTATGGTAATGCGGTAATTATATTTTTGCAGCCAATTTTGTAAAAAATAAAAAGCTATGGGCGATGCCAGCATGCAACTGATCACCACCAATAATACAAAATCCCGGGATAACATTACCCAAACCTGTGTTACAGATGCTCCAAGCACTTTTCTGATACTGATCTCTTTAGCGCGCTGTTCAGCAACATAAGCTGCCAGGCCAAATAAACCAAGGCATGAAATAAAAATAGCCAACCCTGCAAAAATACCCGCCAATTTACCAATGAGCAATTCAAGGCCAAATTTAGCAGCATAACTCTTATCGGTAAATCGATAGCTGTAAGGATAAGCAGGGTTATAAGTGTTAAAAATGGTTGTCAGCTTGGCAAGAGCCCCTTCAATTTTCACGTTGGGCGACAGCCGGTACATTAGATAACTTCCCCCGCCAGACATAAACATGCTGGGGTCGGCTGAAGCATAAGGTGAATCCATTAAGGCATTTTTTACAATGCCAACTATCATAAACTTGGTGTTATTCCAGGTAATCACCTGGCTTACGGGGTCTTTAAGCCTAAGCCGTTTAACTGCCGCCTCATTCAATATGACACTCAGCGAATCGGCTTTAGGGTTCCCGGTGAAGTCATGGCCATTCAAAAGCTGCATACCTAATGTTTTAAAATAATTCTCAGACACGCGGATCG
>JAQBOS010000048.1 GCA_028287925.1 Mucilaginibacter sp.
TACAAGTGATTTTCTGAATGTTAATCTAATACCGGATGTAAGGCAATTAAAGGATGTAGTGGTAATTGGTTACGGCACTTCAAGCCGGAAAGATGTTACCGGCGCCATCACTTCATTAAAGTCTGAAGATTTTAACCTGGGTGTGCTAACAACTCCGGCAGAATTGCTACAGGGTAAGGTGGCAGGTTTAAACGTAACCAAAAGCGGCGACCCTAATAAACAGCCGGCTACTATTTTAAGGGGGCCTTCAACCTTACGCGAAGGTGCTGCACAGGAGCCTTTTTATGTTATTGATGGTGTACCGGGAGCTTCAATTGATCTGCTTGCACCTGACGATATTGAGAGCATTGATGTGTTAAAGGATGCTTCTTCAACCGCTATCTACGGTTCAAGGGCCGCAAATGGCGTAATTATAGTAACTACCAAAAGAGCAAAACCCGGGCAAACAAGGCTAAATTATAGCGCTTATGTGGCAATGGAAAGGGTATCGAAAAAAATTGACATGCTAACTGGCGACGAGCTACGCAAATACTTAAGCGACAATGGCGTAAAGCCCCTTGCCAAGCCGATTGATGATGACGGGTCAAATACTAACTGGCAAAACCTGGTAGAACGGACTGGTTATTCACAAAACCATAATTTATCTTATGGCGGAGCATCTAAAAGTGCAGAATATGGTGCAAGCGTTAACTATTTAAAAAATGATGGGGTTTTAATAAACACCGGTTTAGAGCGCACCATTTTCAGGGGATATATTAATCAGCGCTTTTTTAATGATAAATTAAAACTCGGCATCACTTTAACAAATAGTGTTACCAACAGCAATGATATTCCCCAAGGTAGTGTGTTGCCCGGGATGCTGTTTTATTTACCAACTGTAAGTCCGTTTAACCCCGATGGCAGCTACAAGGAAAACTATACCAGGACAGGGAGCGGGCCTCTGAATCCGTTATCACTGGCAAATAATAATATCATTAAAACCAACGACAATAAAACGTTAATAAATGGAATTGCACAGGTTGATATCTTACCTGGCTTAAGGTTTACGCTTACAGGGTCAACCCAAAAAGATCAGAACAATATCAACACTTACGAAAACAGCCAGTCTGGCCTGGCAGTTGGCGCCGGCGGTGTTGCCAACCGGAGCGCGTTTTTAAACACAAGCAACGTTTTCGAGTCGTATTTTAACTACGACAAGGATTTTGGCCAGCATACCATTAAGTTATTAGCCGGGTATTCTTATCAGCAGGATAGAACCAATGATGGTTTTGGTGTACAGACACAAAATTTTTCAAATGACAACCTGTCCTATAATAACCTGTTCTTATCAAACCCTTCTTCACTTTCACAAATAGCTTTTAATCCTAATGTAATATCAACATTAAGGTTAATATCATACTACGGACGCGTTCAATACCAGTTTAGTGATAAGTATTTGTTCCAGGCTTCTTTAAGGGATGATGGTTCATCGGCGTTTGGTATAAATAAGCGCTACGGTCTGTTTCCGGCGGTATCAGCAGGATGGCGGATCATCAACGAAAAATTTATGGAAACCATTCCGGTGATCAGCGATTTAAAACTAAGGGTCGGCTATGGCGTATCAGGTAATAGCTTAGGCTTTAATGCCTTCTCAGCCTTGCTAATTTATGGAACACCTCCTGGAAACAGCAAGTTTTTATATAATGGAAATATAACCAACGCTTTAGGACCAGTACGAAATGATAACCCGGATCTGAAATGGGAAAGCACCGCCACAACCAATATTGGTTTAGACTTTGGGATCTTAAAAAACCGGATCACAGGTTCTGTTGATTATTACGTTAAAAAAACTTCCGACCTGATCTATGACCAATACCTGGTATCCACCACGCAATATTTTGTACCTACAATTACCGCAAATGTTGGTAAAATAAAAAACAGCGGTATTGAAGTGGTAATAAACGCGATACCTGTAAAAACTTCAGACTTTACCTGGAAAACGTCATTTAATATCTCGCACAATAAAAACGTTGTAGAAACCTTATCTAACACCTTATTTGCAACGCCTTATATTCAAACCGCGCAATTAGGTGGTAAAGGACAATCAGGAAACTACAGCCAGATAGTTCAACCCGGAGATGCTTTGGGAACTTTTTATTTATGGCATTATATGGGCAAAAATGCTTCGGGCGTAAGTACTTATCAAAATGCGGCAGGGCAAACAATTGCAACACAGCCTTTAACTACCGATCAAAGAATAGCAGGGAATGCCCAGCCAAACTTTATATATGGCTGGACCAATAGCTTTTTTTATAAAAACTTCGATCTTAACTTTTTAATCAGAGGTGTATGGGGCAACAAAATTTTGAACGCAACATTAGCTTCACTTAATAACCCTTCCGATTCCAAAATACAAAACATTCCGCGATTTACCCTTGGCGAATCATTCAATGATATTAACGGTTATTTGATCTCCGATCGTTTTTTAGAAAGCGGAGCATATTTACGCCTTGATAATGCAACACTTGGTTATACTATTAAACCAAAGATCCAGGCAATCAAAAGCATCCGCCTGTATTTATCAGCCAATAATGTTTTTATAATTACCAAATACAGAGGTATCGATCCTGAAATTAATATCGGCGGTTTAACTCCCGGCATTGACAATCAAAATTATTACCCACGTACACGTACGTTCATTTTTGGTTTAAACACATCATTTTAACAAAACTTTAACGCAACAGAGATGAAAAGAATAACAATATATTTAGCGGTGATTGCGGCGATGATCACTATAAACTCCTGTAAAAAATTAGATGTACCTGTTGAATCTCAATATGTAAAATCTAATTTCCCGGTTACCCAGGCAGACTATATTGCCCTATTAGGTACCATGTACTCTAACCTGTCTTCAAATTACGCTGTACCATACTGGCGCATGCAGGAGCTTTCAACTGATGAGGCGATCATCCCGGCCAGGGATGGTAACTTTGACGATGGTGGCCAATACAGGCAACTGCATTATCACAGCTGGACATTTGACCATCCAAACGTTATAGGGGTATGGCAATGGGGCTTTGGCGGTATTAATAACTGTAACCGTTTAATTAACCTGGTTAAAGCATCCGGATCAGGTGCCGCTTTAAAAACATCAAGCATTGCCGAAATTACAGCAATGCGCGATCTGTATTACTTTTTTATGATGGATCTGTATGGTAACGTACCCATTATTAACACTTTTCCGGTAAGTGATCCGCCATCAACGCAATCAAGGGCAAACGTGTTTAAATTCATTGAAACCGATCTGCTAAGTGTTATACAGCAACTGCCGTCAAAATCAAGTAATACGGCAACTAACACCTTGCAATACGGGCGCCCAACCAAAGAAATGGCTTTTGCCCTGCTGGAAAAAATGTACCTGAATGCAGAAGTATATACCGGTGCACAACGATACACTGATGCTGTAGCCATGGCTGATAGTGTAATGAAAAATCAAAACTACAGCCTTGATGCAAAATTCAGGGACATATTTTTACCTAATAACGGGCCGCAAATAAAGGAAACCATATTTGCAGTTCCTTATGATCAGCAGATCCCGGGTAACCAGTTTACAAGGTTTGGATTTTTCTATTATTTAGCGCCATATTATGGTTTCAATGTAGGCTTAAGTATTGCCATGAGCACTACACATGAATTTTACAACAGGTTTAATTTATCCGGAGATACCCGCACAAATACCTGGCTTGTTGGGCCACAGTTTGTTCCGGATGGTAACGGTGGTTTTACAACACAACCTGCTTATTATCCAAGTACTACTACACAGATAGTTATTACACCCGACCTGGTATTGGTACCGCCAAAACCAATGGACGTTGGTAATACCATAGCAAGCCAATCTGAAGGCATCCGTTCAATAAAATACTACCCCGATCCAACAATGATCCAGGCAACACGTTTAAATAGTAATGATGTACCTGTATTCCGGTTAGCTGATGTGATGTTAATGAAAGCAGAAGCCATATTAAGGGGAGCTAATGCGACAACTGTAAATGGACAGCTGCAAACACCACTCTACCTGGTTAACCAGGTGCGGACCCGCGCAGGGGCGGTACCAGCTGCTTCAGTTGATCTGCCATCGTTACTTGATGAGCGGGCAAGAGAATTTTCATGGGAAGGCTGGCGCAGGAATGACCTGATCCGTTTCGGGCAGTTTGAAGTAGACTATCCTTTTGTCAATGATCCGCTTTCAATGAATAAAGATGTCAGCAGAAGGCTTTATCCAATTCCATCAACCGAAATTAAGCTTAACCCTAAATTAGTTCAAAACCCGGGTTATTAATTTATTTAATATGATTAAGTTATTTTTAAGCACTTTAGCTATAGTATCTCTGCCATTTATGGCAGAGATACCTAACGTTGATGACCTGCCTATAAACCACATCCAGGTAATAGGTTCACATAACAGTTATAAGCAATCTATTGATCCGGTTTTATTTAAATTGATCCAACAGAAAGACTCCGTTGGGTCAAAAAAAATAGATTATAGCCATATCAAATTATCACAACAACTAGACCTTGGGCTGCTGGATCTGGAAATTGATATTTATGCCGATACCAAAGGCGGTAAATATGCGCATCCGAAAGGTCTTGCCTGGGCCCCCGGACAGGAACCTTTTGATAAGGAAGGCGTAATGAATGAACCCGGTTTCAAAGTTTTGCATATCCAGGATATTGATTTCAGAAGCAACTGCTTAACCTTTAAACAATGTTTGCAGGAACTGAGGCAATGGTCTGACAAGCATAAAGATCATGACCTGGTTTTTATTACGATGAATGCAAAAGATGAGCGCATGAAAAAACCGTATTACACTGTTCCGGAAAAATTTACGAGTGCCATTTTTGATCAGTTGGATCAGGCGCTTGTAGAAAACCTGGGCAGGGAAAATCTCATCATTCCGGATGATGTAAGAGGAAAATATAAAACCCTGCAAGGTGCGGTTTTACATGGTAACTGGCCAAAGGTAAAGCAGGCAAAAGGTAAATTTATATTTGTATTGGATGAAGTGGGAAGAAAAAGAGCGGCTTATATAGCAGGCCATCCATCATTAAAAAACCGGATCCTTTTTACTGATTCAGAACCCGGTACACCCGAAGCCGCAATACACATTATGAATAACCCTAAAAAGGATCTTTATAAAATAAAAGCGCTGGTTAAAAAGGGGTATATTATCCGCACCCGGGCTGACAGTGATACTGAAGAAGCAAGGGATAATGACAAATCAACATTTAAAGCGGCAATGGCGTCTGATGCACAGATCATTACTACAGATTATTATCAAAAAAGCACACATTTTAAATCAGACTATGTGGTTAGTTTTGCCGATGGAAGTTATTTCCGCCCGAACCCTTTGTTTAAGTAAATGGTAAAAAGTAATAATAAAATGAAAGCCTGTGTTCTTGATTGAGCACAGGCCTTGTAATAACCGGGGACCGGATTAACGTTGCAATAAATTAAAAAATCAAATGCTTAACCGTTAAACCATTATTTATCAGTTGTTTTAACGATTCAATACCTATGTGCAGGTGTGTTTCAACAAATTGCTCGGTTACAGATGAATCACTTTCAGCAGTTTTAACCCCCTCAGGGATCATCGGCTGATCAGATACCAGTAATAATGCGCCTGTTGGAATTTTGTTGGCAAAACCTGTTGTAAATATAGTTGCGGTTTCCATATCAACTGCCATTGCACGTAATTCTTTCAAATATTTTTTAAACTCCTTATCGTGCTCCCAAACTCGGCGGTTGGTGGTATAACAGGTTCCTGTAAAATAATCACGCCCATAGTCGCGTATGGTGGTTGATATGGCTTTTTGCAGGGCGAATGAAGGAAGAGCAGGTACTTCGGCAGGTAAATAATCATTTGAGGTACCTTCGCCTCTTATCCCTGCAATAGGTAATATCAGGTCTCCTACTTTGTTTTTCTTTTTCAAACCTCCGCATTTACCTAAAAATATAACCGCTTTGGGCTTTATAGCAGTAAGCAGGTCCATTATTGTTGCAGCTACCGAACTGCCCATACCAAAGTTTATAATGGTTATTCCATTGGCAGTTACGCTTTGCATGGGTTTATCCATGCCTAAAATAGGTGCGTTATCATTCCATAGCGAAAACAGCTGAATATATTTTGAGAAATTGGTAAGAATAATATACTGGCCAAAGTCGGCCAATGGGCGGCCGGTATAACGTGGCAGCCAGTTAGTAACAATAGCTTCTTTAGTTTTTAAACCAGGAGTTACAGCACTTTGGATCTCTTTTGTTTTCTTTCCGGCATTTTCAACCGGCTGATCCTTTTTAACATCTAATTGTTCGTTCATAATCGTAATATCTATTTTTTATTTCCCCTTTAGGGGCCAGGGGCTTTTATACAACAAACCCCGGTATTACCCAGGGCTCATTTGTTTCTTTAAATATAAGAACTGGTTGTATGCTTTTTGTTAAGCCACCTTTAATTTTTTAAGGTCAGATTTCTCAAATTTTTCGTGTGCATAATCCAATGTTACATTTAAGCGTTTGATCTCTTTTTTTGATGGAAACTCAAACATGGCATCTATCATTATTGCTTCACAAATTGAACGCAGCCCACGGGCGCCAAGTTTAAACTCAACTGCTTTGTCAACAATAAAGTCAAGCACCTCCTCTTCAAATTCCAGCTTTACACCTTCGTATTCAAACAGTTTTTTATACTGTTTAAGCAATGAGTTTTTAGGTTCGGTTAAAATATTGTGCAATGCTTCCCGGTCTAACGGGTTTAAATAAGTAAGCACAGGCAAACGGCCAATCAGTTCGGGGATCAGGCCAAATGATTTTAAATCCTGTGGGGTAATGTATTTATACAGGTTTTTAAGATCAATTTCATTATCATCACGTTTCATTTTATAACCAACAGTTTGCGTACGCAACCTGTTAGCTATCTTCCTGTCAATACCATCAAAGGCCCCACCGCAAATAAAAAGAATATTATTGGTGTTAACAGTTATCATTTTCTGGTCGGGGTGCTTACGGCCTCCCTGTGGCGGCACATTAACGTTTGTACCTTCCAATATCTTCAATAAGGCTTGTTGTACACCCTCGCCTGATACATCACGGGTAATGGAAGCGTTATCGCTTTTACGGGCAATTTTATCAACCTCGTCAATATAAACAATGCCGCGCTCGGCAGTGGCTACATCATAATCTGCAGATTGAAGCAAACGGGTAAGAATACTTTCAACATCCTCTCCTACATAGCCGGCTTCAGTTAAAACTGTGGCATCGCAAATACAAAAAGGAACATTCAGGATCTTGGCAAGTGTTTTTGCAAGCAGGGTTTTACCTGTACCTGTTTCGCCAACCATAATGATGTTTGATTTTTCAATTTCCACATCATCTTTGTCAACCCTTTGGTTTAAGCGTTTGTAGTGGTTATAAACGGCAACGGCTAAGATCTTTTTTGCATCATCCTGTCCGATAACATATTGATCCAGGTGACTTTTTATTTCAGCAGGTTTTAACATTGCCGGTGTAGTTGGCGATGTTTTTACCTTGCGCACTTTAAGCTCTTCAGCCAATATTTCGTTAGCCTGGTTAACGCACTTATCACAGATATGTGCGTCAAGCCCCGCTATCAGCATCAGGGAGTCCTGTTTACCTGCCCCACAAAACGAACACCTGATCTCCTTGCTGTTTTTATTCATCTGATTTACTTTTCTTATTCAAATTTAATTAAAAAAGTCCGGAAGTCCGAAAGTCCGGGAAGTCCGAAAGTAAAAATAAGCATTTTTCTTGTCTTTCGGACTTTACTGACTTTCGGACTTTCCGACTAAAAAATTTATTTCTTCGGGTTATTTCCCCTTAAAATTTCATCAACCATACCAAATTCTTTGGCCTCTTCGGCTATCATCCAATGGTCACGGTCTGATGCATCCCAAACTTTTTCGTAAGGTGCACCACTATGATCCGCAATGATCTGGTACAATTCTTTTTTCAATTTGGTTATCTCGTGATACGTAATTTCTATATCAGATTGTTGCCCCTGCGCACCGCCTGATGGCTGGTGGATCATTACCCTTGCATGTGGTAATGCGGCCCTTTTACCTGCAGCTCCTGCACATAACAGCACAGCTCCCATTGAAGCGGCCATACCTGTACAAATTGTTGCTACATCATTTGATATAAATTGCATGGTATCATAGATCCCTAAACCAGCATAAACCGAACCACCAGGTGAATTGATATAGATCTGGATATCGCGTTTTGCATCAGCCGATTGAAGGAAAAGCAATTGAGCCTGGATAATGTTTGCAATATTTTCATAAATCGCATCACCAAGGAAGATGATACGGTCCATCATTAAACGCGAGAACACGTCCATCTGTGCTACATTAAGCTGGCGTTCCTCAATAATATAAGGCGTCATACCGGTTATCCCGGTTGGCATCCTGGTCGCGTCAACACGCGAAATAAATTTATCTACATAGATACTGTTAATACGGTGGTGCTTAACAGCATATTTCCGGAATTCATTTTTATCAATGTTACTGCTCATGATTTTTTTGTTAAGATGCGGGTTTTAATCGCGATAAATATAGTTGTTACTTAAATACAAATTGTACCAGAAAGTTTGTTAAAAGTAAATTTATTTGGAGAAGGAAGTCCGGAAGTAAAAATGAGTAGATAGGCGATAAACTAACAATCAATCCCAATGGCCTTTTGTGCCTGGTAAGAATATAAAAGTCCGAAAGTAAAAGCTATTCTTCTATCTTCCGGACTTCCGTCTTTACTGACTTTCGGACTTACTGCGCAAACAGTTTTGCAAACTCAGTATACAAAATCTCTTTCTTATCTAAAGTAGCAACGCTCTTTACAAAATCAAATACCTTTAAAGCTTTTACCTCTTCAAAAATTTTGTTTGCGTTTTCCCTGTTTTGCAGGTATTGAACGGTGTATTGGCCTAATTGTTCGTCATCAATCCCTTGCGGGCTGTACATCCTGAACTGCTGCTCTAAACGGGCTTTAGCCAAAGCAAAAACCTCGTCGTGGTTTACATCGATGTTGTTTTCTTTGATGATCTTGTTTTCAATCAGCGTCCATTTA
>JAQBOS010000060.1 GCA_028287925.1 Mucilaginibacter sp.
GGGTAATTCTTTTATTTTGAAACCCAAAGGAGGCCCGAAATTAAAAGTGAAATTACTGGAAACCGTTACCAATAAAAGTTTTCTTGACGTAACGCCGTTTCCTTTGGCTAAAATGTATGATAACCATACTTTTGAAGAAACGCCGGAAGGACTAAAGATCACCAATACCATTTCGGTAAAAGGGTTGCTGGCGTTTGTATGGGTAAAACTGGTTGCAAGCGACATTGTAAAGGCCTTACCCGGGGATGTTAAAAAACAAATTAAAGCAGCCCGTAAATTATAGTTTATGAAGCAAGCAGATGAAGCATTCAACGTAATGAAAGCCGAAGACAGTCCGGGTTTTTTGCTTTGGCAGGTAACCACCTTGTGGCACCGGGCCATTAAAAAAGCCCTGGACGAAATAGATCTAACACATCCGCAATTTGTTTTGCTTGCCAGTTTGCTGTGGCTCTCAAAAACAAAGGAGAGCATAACCCAGATCGATCTGTCGCACCACAGCAAGATCGACCCGATGACAACATCAACCATAATTAAAACTTTACTGAGAAAGGGACTGGTTGAACGGCAGGAGCATCATACGGATACCAGGGCAAAGAGTATTACGTTAACGGAGAGCGGTGTAGAAATAGCAAGGCAGGCGGTGGAGATCATTAATAAAATGGATATCGATTTCTTTACTGGATTAGGTGCCGGGATTAAAGATTTTAATGGTAAGCTGGTGAAGTTGATGAATGCTAATAAATGATGAGTATTAATGAATATTACGTATTATACACTTGCACATCCGCTTTATCAAGGGAAAATAGCCGCTTTAAAAATACTTTATAAAGATAGCAGCTCTAAAATAGTTCCAAAAAACAAAACTGGCTATTAACCGGATAATTGTTTCACAAAAGTGGCCGTTTGAAAGAGAACCAGCTTTTGGATGAGTTGAGGAAAATTGCAGAATTTGGCATAGATTGGTGACCGGATTAATATGGAGAAAGGTATTTATTTGACTTCGAAAGTATGATCATCATCTTTGCTTTTTAAATTTGGATTAAGTTTAATTGCTTTTATATATTCCTGGCGGGCTTCTTTTGTATTTTTGAGATATTCATATAAAAAATTCGCATAACCTAAATGTTCCTGTGCATCATGGGGAGCAAGTTCGACAGCTTTTTGATATTGCCTTTTGGCATTTATAGTATCTTTTAAATAGTGAGACAAAAAATACGCGTAATCTGAATGGTATTGTGCGACGTTTGGCGCTATTTTAATAGATTTTTCAAAATAATGATTTGCTTTTACAGTATCATTAAATTTATTATACAGATCAAAGGCGTATGTGTGATATGCTTCGGCAAAATTGGGATCAAGTTGTAGCGTTTTCTCAAATTCCTTTCTAGCATTCGAGTATTCATTGTATTGATTACTAAGCATGCAAGCATAATCAAAATGATATTTAGCATTGTTGGGATTAACCTTTAAAAGACTATCATAATATTCTTTAGTAGTAGGATCCCGATCGTTCCAATAAATTACTTTAACTATTTTTCCATTAAACTGTATCTTATATTTCCCGTTATCCCTGGTAACATCTACACCATCGGCGCCATTTACCTCAATTGTCAGATTTTTATTTATACACCCGTTTATTCCAGTATAATAAGGGTGTCTTGAATCATTATCGCCCCTGTAGGTGCCCGACTGACCATACTCCGCAATTAACACCCTCGAAATAAATTTCCCCTTTTTATCGAAAGTTGAAAAATATTTGGTTGACTCTTCATCTGTTAATTCTTCGTAGATGATGCCTGTATACAATGTGTTTTTTAATGCGGTTCCTATTAAATAGAAATCGGCTTTTGAAATATATTCCAACAACTCCGTTTTTCCTAAATTTGACCCATCCCAAATATTTTCCCGCGAAATGGAATCGAGCCCGGAAAATAGATAGTGAATCACATAATCGTCAGATAATTCGGTCTTCCCCTTAAAATAAGATTTTCTTTTTTCCTCGAACTCCTTAAAAGGTTCTTTTTCAGGGTCGAAAGACCCAATTTCGGCATAATCTACACAGATTAATGGCGTGTCTGTTTTAACAATAGTTTTTAAAATGGGCTTCAGAGTGACGGCTTTGATAACAGAAGAGCCTGTTTTAGCATTATGGCGACAAGCCGCCAGCAGAAATGAAATCGTCAATATGACGATGTGCCGTTTTCTCATTTTTAGAAATCTAATGGGGCTTATATATGCTCACTTTTTCGAATTAAAGATAGTAAAACAAAGATCCTATTTTAGCCAAACTATTAGAAAATTGAACTTTTGATTGACCGATTAGATCAACTATCAAAAACAAAAGAAGCAAGTCATCTCCAACTCGCTTCCTTTCGTGAATCCTAACTGGATTCGAACCAGAGACTTACAGACTAGAAATCTGTTACCATAATCTCCCACACACTTGCCAAATGATGATCATAATGCTCAGTCTCAAATACGCCAGGTCGATGGCTAAGCATATTTAATAAAATTTATGTAACAATTTACTGGTAGTTATAATATTTTCAAACAAAACATCTGATGTTTTAATTAAACATCGTATGTTTGTATTGACAAATGGTTAATATGAAGACTTCAGAAAAATTGAGCGACCAGGTAACAAATAAGTTAAGGCATGATATAGGCTTGAATAAATATAAAGCAGGTGAAAAAATACCGGCTGAACCTGAGTTAATGAAGATATACGGTGTTGGGCGCTCAACGATAAGGGAAGCCATTAAAACATTGTCAATGACTGGGGTTTTGAAGGTGCAGCAAGGTTCAGGTACTTTTGTAAATACCGGCATACAACACGAAACAATTGATCAGCGGTTACGGCGGGGCGATTTTGACGAGATCAATGCAGTCAGGAGATTACTGGAAAACGAAATGGTAAAGCTTGCCACAAAAAATCATACAGAGAAAGATCTGGAAGAAATGAAGGAGTACCTTGAAAATAGAAGACTGGCCATAGTTACTGAACAACGACAAATGTGTGTTGATGCTGATATTGCCTTTCATATAGCCATTGCCAGGGCTTCTTCAAACAAAGCACTTGCTGATCTTTATCAAGGCTTTACTGTAATTATTCGTGATTTCTTCTCCAAAAGAGAAGTCCGGGGCATCAGCCATTTTGCAATGAGCCATCACTTACACGAGCAATTATTTGAAGCTATTAAAAACAAAAAAGAGAAATCAGCACAGCAGGTGCTTGATAAAATTATAGAGAATAACTACTAAAAGAAATTTCCTTATTTTAAATAATAAATAAACATGAAAAAGGCGCTGCATGCCATATTAAAACTTTTACTGGTCCTGGCAATCTTTTTAGGATTGCAGGGGCGGGTATTGGTGCGTTATGCAGAGATCTTTCACAAAAACCACAAAAATGAACTGGTTAATTCAGGGATTAATAAGGTAAAAGCGGGCATTATTCATTGTAAGCTTCAATGCTATACACAGCATTTTCAAGTGCTGGATGTCCCGCTTATTGCATTTTTTCTTTCTTTAATTACATTAATTGCCGCATCGTTAATTATTGATCTGTTCCATATCCCCTTTAAGGAAAAACTCTCCATAGCAGATCCGGTCCGGTTGTTACCTCTTAGAGGGCCCCCAGCTTTCTAATCGCCTGCACATATTCATTATGTGCTTTTAATCTCCATACCCGGCCTTGCCGGGTTCCACAGAAATTTTATAAGTGCGCCTTTTTAAGGCCATTGAGTTAAACATTTAATTTTTTTTATCATGAAAACGATGAAAAAGCTGGTCATTACCGGCATTATGTCGGCCATGTTTTTAAGCCTGGTGTGCTTATCTGCACAAGCCCAGGAAACTGATAGTGTTTTAACGCTGCAGAAAGCGCTCAACATTGCACTATCCCAACAACAAATATTAAAAGCGAAAGACAACTATGCAAAAGCATCAGCCCAGGCTATTACCAGCGCCAAAAGGGATGGCCTGCCTGATTTTGTTTTATCAGCCCAGCAGGCTTATGGAACTATAAACGGTTTAAATGGGCTGCCTTCCGGCCTGCCCGGGTTAGTTGCTACTACGGCAGGGCCTATTGCTGCTACCCAAAACTGGAACGCTGCATTTGCATCTCTCTACTCCTCAAATATCAACTGGAATATTTTTTCCTTTGGTCTTCAGAAGGCACATGTAGCCGAAGCCAAAGGCATTTATGACAGAGACGCAGCAGATCTGGAACAGGAAAAATTTCAGCAACAGGTAAGAGTTGCCGGGGCATACATTAACCTTTTAGCGGCCCAGCGGCTGCGCTATTCCATGAATGTTAACCTGTCGCGTGTTTCCCAGCTCCGGGATGTGATCCTGGTTAGAACGGTGAACGGTTTAAATGCCGGGGTTGACAGTGCTATTGCCAATGCCGAACTTTCCAAAGCACGCATAGCAGTTACAGATGCCGTTAATTATGAGCAAAACCAGGCAGCTAACCTGGCTATGCAATTAGGGATAAATAATCAGTCATTTTCCTTAGATAGCATTTATATCAGCCACTTACCTGCCAGGCTGCCGTGGCAACCCATAAATAATATATCCGGTAATCCGGAGCTTAAATATATGGCAGCGCAAGTAAAAAGCAGTGATCTTTCCGCCAAATTTATTTCTAAAACAAGTTTGCCTAAAGTATCCCTTTTTGGTGAGCTGCAGGATAGAGGGTCGGGTTTTGGAACCGGTTATAGTCCAAATATTCCGGGCAGTTATAGTCAAAGTTACTTAGACGGCATTAGCCCTATGAGGGGAAACTACCTGGTGGGTGTAGGCGTCACCTGGAATTTAACTGATCTCGGAAGGGTGGCATCAAGGGTAAAAAGTCAGCGTTACCAATCCGATGGATTGACCAATGAATATCACTACCTTGAAAATAACCTCACCAATCAGTTGCAGGAGGGCAATAAACAATTGGCCAACGCACTTCAAAAATACCACGAAGCACCTATCCAGTTAAAGGCCGCCAGCGATGCTTACGAACAAAAGAAGACTTTATATGGCAATGGTCTTACAACCATAGTTGATGTTACCCAAACCCTGTACAATTTGAACAAGGCGGAAACAGACAGGGACATTGCCAGTACCGCTGTTTGGCAATCGCTGCTTTATATGGCTGCATCGTCAGGCAATTTCAATTTATTTATTAATCAATTTTAAAACAATAGTCATGAACCTGATTCAATTTTCATTACGAAAACCAATAACGATTATCGTTTTAATTATTGGTGTGGTGCTGATGGGTATTATAGCTGTCACACAGATCAATATTGATATTTTTCCTAACCTGAATTTGCCGACGATCTATGTCTCCCAGCCTTATGGCGGAATGTCGCCACAACAAATGGAGGGATTTGTATCCACTAATTACCAAAACCTTTATTTATATGTCAGCGGGATCAAATCCATTGAAACAAATAATATCCAGGGGCTGAGCATATTAAAGCTCAGTTTTTATGATGGCACCAATATGGCACAGGCCGCGGCTGAGGTTACCTCGCTTACCAACCGGGCATTTGCAGAAATGCCGCCGGGAACGCCGCCGCCAATTATTATCCGGTTTGATGCATCTACCTTACCGGTTGGCCAGCTGACGATCAGCAGTTCCAAACGCACAAATAATGAGCTGCAGGATCTGGCCAGCCTTTACGTAAGGCCAAATTTCTCAAAGATCGCCGGGTTAACCTCTCCGCCGCCTATTGGGGGTAACGTACGTACAGTTCTGATTAAAGTAGACCCTGACCTGATGCGTAGCCACAATATTACACCTGACCAGGTTACAGCTGCCATAAAGGATAATAACCACATATCTCCTGCAGGTACGGTTAACATAGGGCGCACAGCTTATCTCACACCCTCAAACACCGTACTCCAGCAGATAAAAGACTTTGAAAATATCCCGTTAATATATCAGAATGGCGCTACCATATACCTGAAGGATGTAGCAAAAGTGGAAGACGGGGCTGATATTACCAGCGGTTTTGCTTATATCAATGGTAAACGCTCAATTTATATCCCGGTTATCAAAGGTTCAAGCGCCTCCACCTGGTCTGTTGTTCAGAGCCTTAAAAGTGCTATTCCATCTATGCAAAGTCTTTTACCGCCGGATGTTTCCTTAAAGTTTGAGTTTGATGAATCTGTTTATGTAATTAATGCTGTAAAAAGCCTTGTTAGCGAGGGAGTTACAGGCGCCATATTAGCCGGATTAATGGTGCTGATCTTTTTAAGGGATCGCCGGAGCGCCTTTATTGTTATCGTCAACATACCGCTTTCGGTGATTGTTGGCACCCTGGTGCTGAAACTTTTCGGGCAAACACTTAATATTATGACGCTGAGCGGCCTGGCATTAGCCATTGGCATTTTGGTGGATGAATCTACCGTTACCATCGAAAATATCCACCGGCATATGGAAATGGGCAAAAAGAAGGCCCGTGCAGTAGCAGATGCCTGTGAAGAGATTGCGCTGCCAAAATTGCTGATCCTGTTAAGTATCCTGGCGGTGTTTGCCCCGGCATTTTTTATGACCGGCGTACCCCAGGGCATGTTCCTGCCGCTGTCTATGGCGGTAGGGTTCTCTATGATCGCGGCATTCCTGTTGTCACAAACCCTCGTTCCAATCTTATCGAACTGGATCTTAAAAGTTCCGGACCATAAAGTTGAATTACCCGAAAAAGAGCACAAGCCAACCCGGTTTGACCGTTTTAAAGCGCGTTGTGCACAAATGGTACAATGGATGATGAAGCGCAGCCGCGCAAGCGTAGCGATTTATGCAGTTATTTCCATTTTCCTTATTGGTTTATGTGTATCCATTATCGGTAAGGATATCCTGCCAAAATTAAACAGCGGGCAGTTCCAGGTACGCATCCGGGCTCCCGAAGGTTCAAGGCTTGAACAAACCGAACAAACAATGCTGCAGGCCCAGCAGGTAATGTATAATACGGTGGGGCAAAAAAATGTGGAGATCATCTCCGCTTTTGCGGGGCAACATCCCTCCTCTTTTCCAACCTTGCCGGTCATCCTGTTTATGAGTGCCTCCAATGAAATTGTGATGCAGGTAAATCTCAATTCAAATTATAAAGTGAATATCCGGGATGTGAAGGAAAATCTGCGGATAGCCCTGCATAAAGCGATGCCTGATGTAAAATTATCTTTTGAGCCGATAGATCTGACAAGTAAAATTATGAGCCAGGGCTCTTCAACGCCTGTAGAAATTGCTGTAATGGGTAAAAATATTAAGCAGGATAAGCAATATGCAGATTCATTGATCGCTCAATTACAACAGATCTCTTTTTTAAGGGATGTTCAGCTGAAGGAACAATTAAATAGCCCCGCTATCCACATTAATATTGATCGCAATAAGGTAAAACAAATGGGCCTGATGATGACAGATGTTAGTAATTGTATCACAGAGGCCACTTCGTCAAGTCGTTTTACGGATAAGAATTTGTGGCTGGATGAAAAAAACGCAACATCTTATGATGTGCAGGTGGAGGTACCGCAGACAAGCGTAGGCAGTTTAGCCGACCTTGCAGGAATCCCCATTTTTAAGGACAAGTCAAGACCTGTATTGGGCGATGTGTGTACACTCACTATGGGACCTGTTGTTGGCCAATATGACCGCAAAGGCCCGGTACGATTTCTGTCTATCGTTGCTAACGTATATAATAAGGACCTGGGTTCTGTTTCTGCCGCTGTAAATAAAGTGTTAAAGAATGCAAGCAAGCCGCCCAGGGGAGTTTCTGTTGAAGCCAGGGGACTAACCATCCTTCTTGACCAGACACTGAGCAGCCTTCAGTTCGGCTTAATGATCACCATCGTTATCCTGATGCTGATGCTGGCTGCAAATTACCAGTCTTTTCCATTAGGCTTTACGGTGATCACCACCATCCCCGGGGTTTTGGTTGGCTCATTGCTCATCCTGCTGGCTACCGGTTCAAGCCTTAACCTGCAATCATATATGGGAATTATCATGTCGGTAGGGGTTTCTGTATCTAATGCTATTTTGCTGGTCACCAATGCAGAACATATCAGGTTATCAGGTAAAAGCGCTATGGAATCGGCCATTGAGTCAATGGAGCTTAGGTTAAGGCCAATCCTGATGACCACTATAGCCATGATAGCCGGGATGATCCCAATGGCCTCCGGCCTGGGGGAAGCAGGCGATCAGACAGCCCCGCTGGGACGCGCCGTGATTGGGGGTCTGATCCTGTCAACCTTCGTATCCTTATTCATACTCCCGGTTATTTTTTACCTCATCAGGCGCAATTCTCCGGTTCATCCTGTGTCATTGGATCCTGATGATAAACAAAGTATTTTTTACGAACCTAAAATTCAATTATCAGAATAATCAAAAATAGAAATCATGAAATCATATCATTTTATCATATGCCTGCTGATCGCCGGCCTGCTGGCATCCTGCCAAAGCTAACAACAGCCAACAACTGTATCCCGTCCAAACAGGGTTCCCGTTTTCGCCCTCAAAGAAGGAACGCTGAATACAACGATGAGCCTGCCCGGAGTACTCCAGCCTTATCAAACGGTTGACCTTTATGCCAAAGTAAATGGCTTCATAAAAACCATGTCCGTTGACGTTGGTACCCAGGTACACAAGGGACAGTTACTGATGACGCTTGATGCGCCGGAAATGACGGCTGCGTTGAAACAATCACAGGAAGACCTGCACTCAAAAGAAGCCATCTACCGTGGCAGTAAAGCTAATTATGACCGTTTGCTAAAAACAAGTAAAACGCCGGGAACAATATCCCCGAATGACCTGGATATGGCCCATGCTAAAATGAGTGCCGACAGCTCGACCTTACTTGCCTCAAAGTCAGCCTATCAGCTATCGTCTGATTTGAAAAATTACCTGGAAGTAAGAGCCCCTTTTGATGGTGTGATCAGTTCGCGCAATGTTTACCCCGGCGCTTACGTTACCCCAACAGACAAAAGCTCCAATAAACCAATGCTTACCCTGCAGGAACAGTCGAAACTGCGGTTGGTTGTTGATGTACCTGAGGCAGCTACCAATTATTTTTCAAATAAGGATACCATTCACTTCTCGGTCAAACCCTTGCCCGGAAAACAATTTGCAGCGGTAGTTAACCGTATGGCCGGCAGCTTGAACAATGAACTACGGTCGGAACAGATGCAAATGGATATCCCCAATAAAAATAAAGAATTGCTGCCGGGGATGTTCGCACAGGTAACATTACAGCTCACCAATGCTCAAAAGACCTTTATAGTACCTCAAAGCGCTGTTACTCAAAACTCCCAGCGAATATTTGTGATCCGGGTTGTGAACCAAAAAGCCCAATGGGTGGACGTAAAAAAAGGCAGGGAAACCACGGATAGCCTGGAGGTTTACGGAGCTTTAAAACCCGGTGATCTGCTCATCGGTAATACAACCGATGAATTAAAAGATGGTACTGTAGTTAATACTTCTGAAGGCTTGAAAAGTAAGTAAATTTCATCATAAACCGGGTCGGAAGAGGCTTTCCGACCCGGCTTGTGATCTCATTAAGATTCGAAACTGAGACTCACAGATTAGAAGCCTGCGGCTATAATCTCCCTCACGCTTGCCAAATGATGATCATCATGCTCGGCAACAAAGTATGCCAGGTCGATGATGCGCATCGGGGTTTTAAGGCGCGGGTGTAACGAGGAATGTAATAATTGCTCATCATTCAAGCTTAAAAGCTTGTTTACAAATAGCTGCCTTTGTTCCCTGAAACGTTGTAATAGCAATTTCAGGTCTGTTGCATCATGATTTGCAGTATGTGTTTTTTGATTGGTCAAATCGGTAACCCTTAGCTCCGGTTCTTTATTTACCAGGTCGTGGAGCCTGCCCAGCCATAGGGGTTCCAGGTCTGAAAGGTGGCCTATTTCTTCTTTTATGGTCCACTTATCCTTTAGCTTCAGGGTAAGTAAAGCCGGCTGCAGGTCGCGGGTTATTTCTTCAATCCGTGCGGGGGTTCCGCTTAAACGTTCAATAATTGATGGCAAAATCCCATTGTCATCTATTATTGGGAACTTTCTGTTGAACCATTCCGTTTTTTGCATCGTTAATAATCTTTGTTTCTATCGCCCAACTATCGATAAAGTATGTATAAAGCAAGTTCTTTAGACTTTTTTCCCAGGGAATATTTTATAAAAAATTTAATAAAAATGCTTAATTTGAAAGTGTTTAACAAATATATCAATTTGTGTTACTATGATCAATTGATAAGGTGGTTGAACTTCTTTTTAACCTCAATTTTAAGTTGAATACTAAACCTTCCTGAAGGTTAGTGTATTTATTTTGGAGTTGCTTAAAACTTTAATCATTTAATTTCCGTTTAAGTTAGGGTAAGCGATTATCTAAATTATGTCAAAATCAGCCGGTTTGACATAAACAAATTGCAATCATAAAAGAACGTGTAAAATTTGGATTTTAAATAATTATTTATAATTTTATTAAACTTTACATTTTTAAGGCATTGTAATTGTTAACTATTTTATAATTTTGAATGTTAAGCGTCCCCAATACGGATATTGCTATACAAGATGTCTGAAAGATCTGTGAACCAAATAAAAGTAAAACTTCCCACGCAAGGTGCTATCAAGCGCAGAGGCTCTGTATCCAATTTTAACAAGGCTATTGTTTCATCAATAGCGCCACCGCTTGAATGGTACCGTCTCACAGAAAATTCTAGGAACGTCCTAAATGCGGTTATAACCTTTGCTGCAAGGGAAGAAATCAAGGAAGCTAGCAAATCCAATCCGGATAGAAAAAGAATCGATTACCTAAAAGGTCTATATATAGAGGCCCATGATGCCACCAGGAATAGCCGTAATTTTGAATCCCTTGAGAAAATGAAGGAAATCGTTCAACGTTACCATAGCATCCTGCAAAGTATTAGGCATGATTAGGTAAAACATTCATACATGAACCTTATAGATCTGAAGGAGAAGTATAAACTTACATCCGAAAAATTCCAGCAGATACAGGAACAGATCATCGATATCTATACCCGAAGTATCACACCAACTGATACGCCTACTTCTATTATCCTTGGTGGACAACCAGGTTCAGGGAAAGGTGAACTTATCACCATCGCCCAGAAAATGATACACGATAATCTCGTTATTTGTAATGCAGATGATTTTCGTGATTTTCATCCCGATTCCGATGAGATTAAGTCCCTTTACGAAATAGACTATCCAGAGATAACTGTTACTTATTCACAATCCTGGAACGATGGACTTAGAACTTATTGTGAATCAAATAGGCTTAGTTATGTAATGGAAACAACCTTTACTTCACGTGAACGGATGAACGATACGATCCGCGAAATAAAGGGTAAGCGCTATAATATTATTTTGCTACTTCTCGCCGTTAATGAACGCTTCAGCGTGCTGGGCACCTACTTGCGTTACGAAGAAATGAAATTCGTATCGGGATACGGCAGACGTGTCAGTAAAAAAATACACGATGAAAAGTACAAACTTGTTCCAGAAACATTAAGAGTTGTGCAAGAAGCAAAGCTTTACGACCAACTTTTCATTTACGGAAGGAAACACGTGGAGGAAAACCATTTAAACGCTGGCATAGAACTGATCGCGGCCAATCCAGTCAACCCGTTACTTATATATCTTGAAGAAAGAGACAAAAGCTGGTCTTTTCACACGAAAAAATATTTTACTGAGTGTTGCCTGAAAATTGCCAAAATGATGAATAACCGAAAGGACAAATTTCGAAAGGAAGAGTTTTTACGAAATGTGGGATTAACGGATAAATTGTAATATTTAAAGAAATAAAAACCATCATCTCCAATTGTAAATAGCTAAAATCTTTAAGCCTCAGTGGAATTGTTATTTGCTTCGGATTAACACCAAAATCACATTTTCGTATGCATTTTTACTATAAAACGAAACCTTTTTGTTCCATGTGTGGTCCTCATGGCACAATTCCCGAACCAATTATGTCTCCGCAGGGTCTCTCAGAGATTTATAGTGTAGGAGAATGCCGCATTCTTAGCATGCGGCGCAGGGGCCCTTTCAGAATCTGTGGGGATAGAAATGGCGTCAATCTGTTTCACTTTCTTAAATTCTTATTAGCTTAGTATATGGACTTTTCAACTTCTTATTTCGGCAAACCTCTAAATGCATTATTATATGATGACATTGCAAACTACTTTGTTGAACCAAAACAGGAAACTGAAACAATAGAGTTCAAATCATTTGCTAATAGCGAGCAGTTTGATAAGTCTTTGCAAATTGTAATTAGGGGTATTAGCGCATTTCTCAATTCAAGTGGTGGCATACTAATTTGGGGAGCACCAAAAGGGATAAAAGTACCTGGTCAGTCGGAGAAAGTGTTTGTAGGTGAACTAGCACCAGTTACAGAATATAAGGAGAAGGACTCTCTTATCAATAAAATAACGAGTGTTATTACACCAATGCCAATAGGTGTTAGGGTGGAAGTTTTGCAATCAGAGTCAAGTTATACTTATATTTTTGAAGTCCAACCAAGTATTTACAAGCCACATCAGTTTGATACTCGTTACTACGTTAGGCTAGATGGGCAAACTAAACCAGCACCTCATTACTTAATTGACGCTTTGATTAAGCAAATTTCTTATCCGGATATCAAGGGGGTTATTAATTTCGATAATATTACATTGGCGAGCAATGGGGATTTTCATTTACCTATAAAGATCGGCATTTTTAATTTTTCTGAGCTTCAAAATGAGGAGCTCGTTTCCATACGCTTAGTTATATCCGGTGGGTATTTTAAAAGGGCTAGAGATCCTAATGTTACAGATAAAAGCAGATATAATTCCAGTGGCCAATTGGTTTTAAACAACTTCATTCCAGTTTTACATTTTGGAATACCTCATATTTATAATGATATTTTAGTAATTGATGATATAGAGCAGAGATTTTCAGCCGGAAAACTACGGCTAATTCTAACTTTTGGAGGGAAGCATTCTCCTGCTAAATATTCAAGTTATATTCTGAATTTTGAGAATTACCATGAGGATAAAGTTCTTAATTCTCTAATTGAATTATGTGAAGAGAATATATTTTTTTCAGAGGGAAAAGCAAATTCAATAAATGATGTTCTAAACTCATTTACTGGAAGAAATGCCTAATTTATATTGGCACAACTGAAACGCCTCCAACTGGTCGAAATTTTAAACTTCCCTTCCAAATACATTAAGTTTTCACCCTAAATCCCCAATACCTCAAGCATATTTCAGCTATATTACCGCACTATTGCCCCAACAAAAAAGCCTCAAATCTTTCGACTCAAGGCTTAATTACCACGAAGCAATCAAAAACATCAATTTTGTACTATTTGATTATCAACTACTTACATTTTGCTAAAATCAGAAGCACTGATAATCAGCATGTTCCACTTTGTTCCGGGTGTTCCGTAGAAAAATGGAACGCTTTGCGGGCGTGTAATCTGCGACACGTTTGGCCTCAGGGATCTAAAGCGAGGTGATCTCAACGAAAAAAAGCAAGCCATTATTGACTTGCTCTTCTGTTTCAAGTGAACCCAATTGGATTTTGTTTGAACTGGTTGGTAAAAAAAGCAATAAAAATTACAGGTTTCCGCCAAAATTTATTCATTGTCCATTACACTTATATTGGTAAATGGCGAAGTTTCCCTGAAAGCCACCGTATCAGCTGCCGTATTTGCAACAAAAACAGCTAATCTGCCATTTGTAAAACTATCATTATGAATTGTTGACGGCTTAATAGCCAGGGCCGACCCGTCTGAAGGGACCCTGAAAGTAGTAAACATAATTTTAGGAATATTATCGGCGGGATTGATAACCTTGTGCCCTAATGTAACTTTAGCCTCACAAAATACCTGGCCGTCTTCGGTTGGCCTGGGCAAAAAAATGTGTGGGAACGGATGATGCTCAACAAACAATCCGCCGCCACCCGTAGGCGACATTGCGTAATCGCGTATATAACCCGGCAACGAGGTATTGTACTCCACGCCAAACAGTATTTTATTGAAACCCATACAAAACTCTTCCTCCGGCATTAGGAGTTTGGCCCCGTAAAAGGAAAGCGTTTGATGATAGTCGGGATGAGTTACATCCAGCACGGGTAAAACCACTGCCTTTTCATTTACATATAAAGAGCCGGTGCTGCCGAATACGTTAGCCGAGCTGTCCAGGTTCGGTACAGTTCCACCATCTTTGCTGCTCACCCAGTTGGCGTGAACGGTTATGGCGTTGCCTTTTTTGGGTTCCGGAGCCTGGCTTTCCAAATCCACCAGTTGTTTAATCAATGATCCGTCTACACAATTTTCTTTAACTAGCCGGACACCGGTGCCATCGCCCGGCGTTAAAGCTACTTTGGTGCTCGGGCGAATAGGCCCGTAAATAGCCGTAGTAGTCATTAAAGGGACACCTACGGGGCTTTGCCGTAAAACAACTGCATCGTTTAAAAACGCTATATTTTCAAGCAGGTCCTCATGGGTAATTTTAACATCAACTGTTTGCCATTTTGGCTGATCAAGAATTTCTTTTAATTCCTCCTCCGAGGTGTTTTTTGAGGATTCCTGGTACGACGCTCTGAATACGTGACTCATTTTATTTATTGATTATGTGATTTTAGGATTATAGGCCGGATTGTCCATGATAAGGTTTAATGGTTAAATATAATTTATTTTTCCTAAAAGTGATAGAAAGAAATAGTCTTTATTATTTAGCGATTTCAATTTTGCTATACTATGAAATCGTATTTTTTCAATTCCACATGCGCATAAAAAAAGCAAGCCGTAACTGACTTGCTTTTCATTTTCGTGATCCCATCTGGATTCGAACCAGAGACCTACAGATTAGAAATCTGTTGCTCTATCCAGCTGAGCTATGTTTTAAAGCTATTTTTTAGCCTTTCACATGATTTATGCGCCAAAAGTGCGCCAAACCATGTTCACATTACCTACCATCGTTACGAGTGACGATTTAAACAAACGCTCGTATGTAACCTTCTATTTCAACAACATTAGAGTAAGAGAGTATAACGCTAAAAGCATTGGGCTACCAATCAACCCAAACCGCACAATGTCCATAATTGAAAGAAATAACCTTCTTGAGGAACTTCGATTTGAACTACGTAAGGCTTTAGAGGCTGGTAAATATCCCAAATCAGATGTGTCGCCAGAAGTAAAAATTAGTAGCAGTGCTAAACCAACTGCTGAAGCATTGACAGATATACTATTACCAGCACAAAAAGCCCTATTCAATGCCGTCAGGGCCAAGATTAAGTCTTCATTAAGTAAGAAGTAT
>JAQBOS010000079.1 GCA_028287925.1 Mucilaginibacter sp.
CACAAGTAGTATTTATTTAACCGATGGGCGATGCCCTTTTTATTCACTTTTCAACACAGAGCAAATTTATTCATCCATTTTTAAACAGGCTCTTAAATCTATGAGAGACCTTGCGGGGACAAAAAAAATCCGAAATCGAAATTCCGACATCCGAAATCAAAACATATCTTTGCGCTATTATGAGCAAATCAACCGACGAACTTTTTAAAAACGTTATATCGCATGCAAAAGAATATGGCTTTGTTTTTCAATCCAGTGAAATTTATGATGGCCTTAGCGCTGTTTATGACTACGGGCAATTTGGCTCGGAGCTGAAGAACAACCTTAAAACCTATTGGTGGAAAGCAATGGTGCAGATGCATGAGAATATTGTTGGGATTGATTCTGCCATATTTATGCATCCTAAGATCTGGGAAGCAAGCGGGCACGTTGCTGGCTTTAGCGACCCGATGATTGATAATAAAGTGACTAAGAAGCGCTATCGTGCTGATCAGTTGATTGAAGATAAAATTTCAACATTATTAAACGATGCATTTAGCGATACACACAAGTATGTTACACAAAAATACTCATTGGTTATACCCGATGGTGCAGCTGACCTTATAGAAATAAATGAAATAATCAACACCATTAGAGAAGGAAAAGAAATTGACCTTAGCGCGTTGTCTGAGGTTGCATCAGATTACTATCAAAATTTATTATTAAACGAAGGTTACCTACTGGGAATAACTTTATTTAAAGAATTTACGGACGCCCTTCTTGCCGAAGATTTGCCAACTCTACGGAATTTAATTATAAAATATAGTATCTCTGATCCTAATAGTAAGGATAAGCCCGATTGGACTGACGTACGCCAGTTTAACCTGATGTTCAGCACCCAGATGGGCGCCGTGGCTGATGATGCCGACGTGGTATATCTTCGCCCGGAAACTGCGCAGGGGATCTTTGTAAACTATTTGAACGTGCAAAAATCAGGCAGGATGAAAATTCCTTTCGGGATAGCGCAAATTGGTAAAGCTTTCCGTAACGAAGTGATTGCCCGCCAGTTCATTATCCGCATGCGCGAATTTGAGCAGATGGAAATGCAGTTCTTTGTTCGCCCCGGCACCCAAAAGGAATGGTTTAACAAATGGAAGGAAACCCGCCTTAAATGGCACCTGGCTTTAGGCACAGCCCCAGAGAAATACCGTTACCACGAACATACAAAGCTTGCTCATTATGCCGATGCCGCTTATGATATTGAGTTTGATTTCCCTTTTGGCTTTAAAGAAGTTGAAGGCATCCATAGCCGTACCGATTTTGATTTGAGCCAGCACCAGAAGTTCAGCAACAAAAAGATGCAGTACTTTGACCCCGAGATTGACCCGGCTACAGAGAAGCCTTACGGCAACTATATCCCTTACGTTATTGAAACCTCTATTGGTTTAGACCGGATGTTTTTATTAACGATGATAAACGCCTTTGAAGAAGAGGACCTGAGCACAGAAGAAAAACAGGATAGTCGCACTGTGTTGCGCCTGCACCCTTGCTTAGCACCGGTTAAAGCTGCTATCTTCCCATTAATAAAGAAAGACGGTTTGCCCGAAAAGGCCCGCGAAATAATGGACAAGCTAAAGCTTGATTTTAACCTGCAATACGAAGAGAAAGATGCCATAGGCAAACGTTACCGCCGCCAGGACGCCATTGGTACGCCAATTTGTATCACTGTAGATCACCAAACATTAGAAGATAACACCGTAACCATCCGCTATCGCGATACCATGCAGCAGGAACGTGTTGATGCGCGTGAGCTTGAAAAGATCCTGGGCGATATGGTTAGCTGGAAGAATTTGTTGGTGGGGTAGATTTTGAACCATGATTAAAGGATTAGATGATTTTCCTGATTTATTAAAGGCGGATAGGATCCGTTAATCCTTAAATCAAGAAAATCATGGTTCAAACAAAAAAACGTAAATTACAACCGTGAATACTTACGACAACAAGATCGGTATAAAAGCCTGGGCGGAGGAAGACCGGCCACGTGAAAAGCTGAGCGGGCAGGGCAGGCGTGCCTTAACCGATGCCGAGCTGATAGCTATACTGATAGGATCTGGCAGTCGTAATGAAACAGCGGTGGAGCTGAGCAAACGGATCCTTCACCATTATGGTAATGATCTGAACAAGCTGGGCAAAGCATCTATTGCCGAACTCTCCAACTTTAAGGGAATCGGCGAAGCCAAAGCGATTTCTATAATAGCCGCGCTTGAAATTGGCAGGCGCAGAAATGAATCCGAAAGCAAGCCCCTTGAACATATCGGCAGCAGCCGGGCGGCCTACAATATTATGAAGCGGCACCTGATGGACCTTAACCATGAGGAATTTTGGATAGTGCTTACAAGCCGTTCATCAAAGTTAATTGCTAAAGAACTGATTAGCAAAGGCGGTTTATCGGCCACAATTGTTGACCCTAAGATCATTTTCGGTTTGGCATTACAACACCAGGCCAGCCATATCTTCCTGGTGCATAACCACCCGTCGGGTAATTTAAATCCAAGTCACGAGGACCTCCATCTAACCAAAAAATTAGTGGATGCAGGGCAGATGCTGGATATTAAGGTACTTGATCACCTGATCATCACCAATGAAGGTTTTTATAGTTTTGCTGATAACGGGTTGTTTTGAGGAAGTTGGGAAGTCCGAAAGTCCGGAAGTCGGAAAGTCCGAAAGTGAGAAAATAGATCGAAAGTCCGGAAGTAAGAAAATAGTGTGGGAGACCGAAAGCGGGAAATACCGGAAGTTGATTTTTAAAATACTTTGAGGAAACAACATCCCAACTATAGCGTTATCTTTAAACAATTAAATTAACAGCCATGATAATTCCAGACAACCAAATTCCGATTGACGATGCAGACAACAATGAGTCTGACGACCAGCAAAGCCAGAAAGATGTACATTCAAACGGCCTGGATGATTTACCAGAATCTGGCGATACAGTTGATTATGCAGATCCTGATAAATTAAAGCGCGCTTACGATGCCTCAGAAGCCTCATATACCCTTAACCTGGGTGATGACGGCGATACGGATACAGGCGATGATGACTAAAAGCTTAAAGCGGAAAGGTAAAAGCTCAAAGCTGTTGCCTTTCCGCTTTAATACGCTTTCTGCTCATTTCTTTTTTGCTTTCCGCTTTAAGCTTTCTGCTTTTCGCTCCCTCCCATCTTTTTCTCACTTTCCGACTTCCGGTCTTTCGGACTAAATCCTATCTTTGCCGATTATCATTTCGCTATAATGAAGATATCGT
This sequence comes from Mucilaginibacter sp., assembly GCA_028287925.1. Classification (GTDB taxonomy): domain Bacteria; phylum Bacteroidota; class Bacteroidia; order Sphingobacteriales; family Sphingobacteriaceae; genus Mucilaginibacter. The sequence goes on from JAQBOS010000079.1 coordinate 3,283, forward strand.
ATAATTGGCTTAAAGAATTTATTGATACAGATAAAACTCCCGAAGAGATCTCGACCATTTTAACCGGTACAGGTTTGGAGGTGGAGAGCCTTGAAAAAGTGCAGCCCATTCCCGGCGGACTGGAAGGTTTGGTGGTCGGCTATGTAAAGGAGCGCTCCCAACACCCAAATGCCGACAGGCTGAGCATTACTAAGGTTGACGTAGGCACAGGTGAAGACCTGCAAATTGTTTGCGGAGCACATAACGTAGCCGCAGGGCAAAAGGTAGTGGTTGCTACCGTTGGCACTACCGTTTACCCAACAATTGGCGAACCGTTTAAAATAAATAAATCAAAAATAAGGGGCGAGGCATCTGAAGGGATGATCTGCGCTGAAGACGAGATTGGTTTGGGAACTGATCATGCCGGTATTATGGTGCTTGATGCTGATGCCGCAGTTGGCACCCTGGCTAAAGACTATTTTAAGTTAAGTGACGATTACCTTTACGAGATAGGCTTAACACCAAACCGTGCAGATGCTACTTCGCATTTGGGTACGGCAAGAGATATTGCAGCATTTTTAAAGATCGCTGTTAAAAGGCCTGATGTTTCGGCATTTAAGGTTGATAACACCGGCAGGACTATTAAAGTTGTGGTGGAGAATGAGGCAGCAAGTCCGAGATACTCCGGTGTAACAATCTCGGGTGTTGAAGTTAAGGAATCGCCAAAGTGGTTAAAGGAAAGACTGGCTGTTATCGGAATCCGCGCTATCAATAACATTGTTGATGCTACCAACTATGTACTGCATGACCTTGGTCAGCCGTTGCACGCTTTTGATGCGGATGCTATTAAAGGCGATACGGTGATCGTTAAAAATTACCCGGAAGGAACGCTATTCAAAACTTTGGACGATGTGGAGCGCAAGCTGAGTGCCGATGATTTAATGATAGGCAATGCCGAAGCGCCAATGTGTATAGCAGGTGTTTTTGGCGGGGCAGAATCTGGAGTTAAATCAACAACAAAAAATATCTTCTTAGAGAGCGCGTATTTTAACGCGGTATCAGTGCGTAAAACATCCAAGCGTCATGGCTTAAAAACGGATGCTTCGTTCAGGTTTGAGCGCGGTACCGATCCGGATATGACGGTGTTCGCGCTTAAACGTGCAGCATTGCTGATAAAGGAAGTGGCAGGAGGAAATATCTCGTCCGAAATTTCTGATCATTACCCAAATCCTGTTGCCCCATTTGCAATAGAGGTTACTTATAAAAATATTCACAGGCTTATAGGCAAGGAAATTCCGCATGGTGAAATAAAAGGGATCCTTACCGCATTGGATATTGCCATAGTAGGTGAAACAGGCGAAGGGCTTTCATTAAAAGTGCCGCCATACCGCGTGGATATTACCCGCGAGGTGGATATTGTGGAAGAGATCCTGCGGATCTATGGTTATAACAATATCGAGATCCCAACCCAGATCAGGGCATCGTTAAATACATCCGTAAGGCCTGAAAAGGATACCGTGCAGAATTTAATCTCTGATATGCTTAGCGCTAATGGTTTTAACGAGATCATGTCGAACTCATTAACCAAATCGGCCTATTCATCAAATTTAGACAAAGCGGTTAAGATCCTCAATCCCCTAAGCAGTGATCTGGATGTAATGCGCCAAACGCTGGTTTACTCGGGCCTGGAAGCTATCGCCTACAACACAAATCGCAGAAATGCCGATTTGAAGCTATACGAGTTTGGCAAAGTGTACGAGGTTAACGAAGATAAGTATACCGAAACGCAAAGGTTTGCGCTGTTTATATCGGGCATTGATAAACCCGAGCAGTGGAACCAAAAAGCAAAGCCCGTATCGTTTTATAACCTGAAGGCTATTGTTGACGGTATCATCACCAAACTGAATATCACCGGCCTTACTTTGGAGGAATCCACCTGTAAAAAGTTAAGCTGGGGGATGCAATACAATCGTAATGGCAAACAGCTGGTTAAGTTTGGCAAAGTATCGGCAGATGCATTGAAAAAGGTTGATGTGGATAAAGAGGTTTTTTGTGCCGATTTTAATTTCGATATGATATTGGCTGCGGTTCGTAAAAACAAGATCGTTTTCCAGGACGTATCGAAGTTCCCTGCGGTAAGGCGCGACCTTTCTATGCTGATTGATAAATCGGTAACGTTCGGGCAGTTGAAGCAGATAGCCGAACGAACAGAACGCAAGCTGTTGCAGGATGTGAGTGTATTTGACGTTTACGAAGGCGATAAGCTGCCGACCGGTAAAAAATCATATGCGTTAAGCTTTATCATCCAGGACAGTGAAAAGACCCTTACCGATAAAGCAATTGACAGCATTATGCAAAAGTTAATTTACAACCTGGGAAAAGAAGCAGGAGCGGAGATAAGGAAGTAGGTTGATTGGGTTGATTAAGTTAAATGGGTTTATTGAGTTAAGAAAAAAAGTTTATTGGTTATATTATGATAACATACATTGACCATATGAACTTTATCATTAATTTAGTTTTAAATATTAATTAATATATTCACCCTTTAAAACATTAGCTAACTTAATCTAACTTAATCTAACTTAATCCAACTCAATCAACTAAACAAACCATGGCCTTAGCAGAGCAATTAAATACAATTGTAGAAAGAACGGAGCGCTTAATTGAGCTTTGTGCTGCTTTGCAGGAGGAAAATGACTTATTGAAGCTGGAGAGCGAGGCGCTTTCAGTGGCCCTTGACGCCAGTAAAAATAAGACAAAAGAGCTTGATGAAAAGCTCCGCGCATTGAAGATGGCGAAGTCATTTTCAGAAACAAATGAAAAAAGTCTTGACATAAAGCAAAAAATTAACGAATTTGTGCAAGAAATAGATAAGTGTATTGTATTATTGAAGAAATAATACAAAAAGTGAAGCTCAAATGGGAGAAATCTCAATAAAAATAAACATTGCTGACAGAGTTTACCCCTTAAAGGTAAACATGGAAGAGGAAGAAATAATACGTAGGGCAGCCAAACTGATTAATGACCGGATAAAAGAATATCAGGAAAATTACGCAGTGAGGGATAAACAGGATTTGCTTTCGATGTGCGTGTTGCATTATGCAACATCATCGTTAAAGGCAGATATGAAGGTTACCGTAGAGGATACAGAAGTAACGGATAAGGTTTACCAGTTGGATTATTTGTTATCAGAATTTTTTTCAAAGCAATAACGTTCTTTACATATAAACAGAGCAATTAAGATTTAACCGCAGTTAAATTTTAAGTTTCACTATTAAAAACTTAACGCTTCTATATGGGTGGATCTAAGTGGCATACGTTAACCGTTTTGGTTTGCGAAACCCGGGATTCCTTATCCGAAATGAAGTTTTTAAATACATGAACCTTAAATATTAGTTGCGGTTTTTTTATTATATACCAATTATAGACATGAGTACAACCATATTATACCTTATCATCGGAGTGTTGATAGGGGGCCTTCCGGGATTTGTCCTTGGACGCTTTTTACTGAAGAAACTGTTTAAAGACCAGGAAGTTGCAGCCCAGCATAAAGTAAAGAAGATCTTAAAAGATGCTGAAAATGATGCCGAGATCCTGAAAAAGAACAGGTTGCTTGAAGCAAAAGAGAAGTTTTTACAGATGAAAGCCGAGCATGAGCAGGAAATAAATGCTAAGAACAATAACATTAACCAGCGCGAGAACGGCATTAAACAAAAGGAGCAGTCTTTAAATCAACGCCTGGAGAACCAGAACCGCAAGGACACAGAACTGGACAATCTTCGCAAAAACCTTGAAAAGCAAACGGAGCTTGTTGTTAAAAAACAGGAAGATGTTGAGGTGCTGAAGAACTCGCACGTTCAGCAACTGGAAACTATCGCAGGCTTATCTGCCGAGGATGCCAAAAACCAGCTGATTGATAACCTGCGTGAAGAAGCCCGCAGCAAGGCTATGGCGCAAATAAAAGACATTGTTGACGAGGCCAAGCTTACTGCAACCAAAGAAGCTAAAAAGATAGTTATCCAAACTATTCAGCGTACGGCTACCGAGGCTGCGATTGAAAACACCGTTTCTATTTTCAATATTGAGAATGATGAAATAAAGGGCCGTATTATTGGTCGTGAAGGTAGAAATATCCGGGCACTGGAAGCAGCTACCGGCATCGAGATCATCGTGGATGATACACCTGAAGCCATTATACTTTCGGGCTTTGACCCGGTTAGGCGCGAGATTGCCCGTTTGGCCATGCACCGCCTGGTAACGGACGGACGGATCCACCCGGCACGTATTGAAGAGGTAGTTGCCAAAACTAAAAAACAGATAGAAGAAGAAATAGTTGAAATAGGCGAGCGTACCGTAATTGACCTTGGGATCAATGGCCTCCACCCTGAACTGATCCGTATGGTTGGCAGGATGCGTTACCGCTCATCATACGGCCAAAACCTGTTGCAACACTCGCGCGAGGTAGCCAACTTCTGCGCAACCATGGCTGCTGAATTGGGCTTAAATGTTAAGCTTGCCAAACGTGCCGGCTTACTGCATGATATTGGTAAAGTGCCTGATGACAACCCTGAATTGCCACACGCTATTTTAGGGATGCAGCTTGCTGAAAAATATAAGGAACACCCTGAAGTTTGCAACGCTATAGGCGCTCACCATGACGAGGTGGAAATGACTTCTATGCTCTCGCCGATAATTCAGGTTTGTGACGCTATATCAGGCGCAAGGCCGGGCGCACGCCGCGAGGTGGTTGAAAGCTACATCAAACGTTTAAAAGAGCTTGAAGAGCTTGCATTGTCATATCCTGGTGTTGAAAAAACATTCGCTATCCAGGCTGGGCGCGAACTGCGTGTAGTGGTTGAAAGCGAAAAGATAAGCGATGCGCAATCGGAAATATTAGCTGCTGATATTTCAAACCGCATCCAAACAGAAATGACCTATCCAGGCCAGATCAAAGTTACCGTGATAAGGGAAACAAGGTCTGTAGCATTTGCAAAATAAATTAAGTACAACCCTCTCCTTACAAGGCGGGGGTTTTTATTTATAAGCTGTGGCAACTAATAACTCGGGTAAAGGCACAAAGGTGTACGCTGGTAGTTCTGCATTAGCGGACAAACGGCCTGTTGATATTTATTTTGATAAATATGCCGAAAGTCATCAAAACCCAACAAACAAGCTTATTCACTGGGTATGCGTACCGCTTATTGTATTTAGCCTGTTAGGGCTGTTTTGGGCCATTCCGTTCCCGTATCTGAAATTTTTAGGTAAATACAATGGATTCCTTAACTGGGCATCTTTTTTAATAGGCTTCAGCATTTATTACTATTATAAGCTTTCGCCGGTGCTGTCATACCTGATGCTGCTTATATTATTTGGTTTTAGCTATGGAATTATGGAACTGGATACCTGGCAAAAAGCAGGAGGCCCGGCTATATGGCAGGTATGCCTGGCCATTTTTGCACTTTCATGGGTGGGCCAATTCATAGGCCATAAAA
>JAQBOS010000131.1 GCA_028287925.1 Mucilaginibacter sp.
ATGGTTCCAATGAATGAAGAAGATGGTGGCAAACCTAATGTGGGGGGAGAAACTTATCAGAACAATATATATCCTGTTAAAAATTACCCTTTATACACGCTATTTGCCAGCAATCTTGTCGCACAAAAAATCAACGATGGCCTTAGGTTTTCTATGGATCTTTCCTACATTGACTGTAAAGGGAAACAAACCTATTTATTTACAAATGATGGCAAACTAATAACCGAATACGAAGTTCAATACACAAAGGCTAATATTTCCCCTTATCAATATGGACTAATGCTGCAATTGCCAAAAAGCTTTGATCAGCTCAGCTGGAAGCGAAAAGGCGAATCTACCGGATATCCTGAAAACGATATTGCAAGAACCCGGGGAACGGCAACACTTAATGCGAAGCATGTAAATAACGTGGAAGAGTGGGGCGTTGTACCTAACGGCGATTGGAAAGATGATGCCAATGACTTAGGCAGCAACGATTTTCGTTCAACTAAACGCTATATCCAACAGGCATCATTGCAGGATAAAAACGGGAATAGTGTTACTATACTTTCTGATGCTACACAGGCATCCCGCAGCTGGTTGCAGGATGAGCGCATTAACTGGCTGATTGCAGATTATTGCAACAATGGTTCGGAACCATTTTATGGTTCCCCGCACTCAGACGGGCGAATTAAAATAAAAGATAATACTTTAAAAGGTAAATTAGTGCTGGTAGTACGATAAGTTGGAAAACATGAAAATTACGGATGTAAGAGTATGGCTGGTTGAAGGCGTTAAATACAACTGGACACTATTAAAAATATATACCGATACCGGGCATACAGGGGTTGGTGAAGCTACCAACTGGCCCGGCAGCCCCATAGTTTATAATGCTGCAAAACATGTTGGTGAACGCATTATCGGGCTTGACCCAATGAAAACGGATTTTATCTGGACAAAACTATATCGCGATCTTAACTGGATAGGGCCTTATGGAGCCAGTATGTGTGCCATCAGTGGTATTGATATGGCATTGCTTGATCTGAAAGGGAAAGTGTTGGGGACACCCTGTTATGAATTGCTTGGTGGAGCATTCAGGAAAGATATCCTGTTGTATGCCAACTATTGGTTCACCGGTGGTGGCCATAACGCCGATGACTATGCAGCGCAGGCAAAAAAGGTAAAAGAAGCAGGTTTTACAGGGTTAAAGTTTGATCCTTTCGCTCATACTAATTATCTGTATGGTGAAGATCTTTCAAGCAATCTTACGCTTACTGCAGGGCAGCAGGATTTGGCCTTTAATGTAAGTAAAGCAGTAAGAGATGCAGTTGGGCCTGATTTTGATATTATGATTGAAACGCATGCCATGCTCAATTATCGCGTGGCGGTAAAAATGGCTCAGCGTTTAGCAGAACTGGATATTACCTGGTATGAAGAACCGGCGGGTCCTGAAAGTGCCGATACCTTGCGGGCCATGCGCGAACGGATCCCTTCCAATGTATCTATTTGCGTTGGCGAGCGTCATTATACCAGGTATGGCATTCGCCCGGTATTAGAAAAAAACATTTGTGATATCATGATGCCTGACATTACACGTTGCGGCGGCCCTTCTGAAATGAAACGAATGGCCACCATGATGGAAGCATACAATGTTTTATTGGCTCCGCATAATCCAAACGGCCCATTGTCAACTTTGGCATCTGCTCATGTATGCGCATCGGTACCAAATTTCTTCCGGCAGGAATTTATGTTTAATGATGTACCCTGGAGAGATACTGTTATTACCCACCCTATTAAAGATATGGTTAAGAATGGTCACCTGCAATTAAGTGATCGCCCGGGTTTGGGTGTTGATTTGGTGGAAGAAGAAATGGAAAAGCATCCGGGTATCTTAATTCCGCGGCCTGGCTTTATGTATAATAAAAAGATATAGTATGTTTCAGATCGATCTTACAGGAAAAACAGTATTGATAACCGGTGTTTCATCAGGTATCGGAGCCGGTATTGCAAAAATGTTTGCAAAAGCCGGCGCAAATGTTTCTGGTTGCGATTTATCTGAGGAGTGCGCCGGATTTATAGGTAGTATTGAACAAAATGGTGCCAGCGCATTATATACCCAATGTGATGTAACTAAAACAGCAGATTTAAAAAGGTTTATCGGTGATAGCTTGGTAAAATTTGGTGGCATTGATATCCTGGTATCAAATGCCGGCCAGAATTTCTTTCAGGGAGCTGAAGAATGTGATGAAGACCATTGGGCCCAAAATATTGATCTGAATCTTGCTTCGCACTGGCAGCTTGCAAAATTATGCAAGCCATACCTGGAAAATAATAACGGCGTGATCATAGTTATGACATCAAATCATGCTTATCAAACCATTCCCGGATGTTTTCCTTACAATGTGTCCAAAACGGCATTAACAGGATTGGTAAAAAGCCTTGCCATAGAATGGGGGCCTGCCATCCGAACGGTTGGCTTAGCTCCGGGTTTTATTGACACGCCGGGTAATCAGCAGTGGTTTGATTCATTTCCTGATCCTGCGAAAGAGCGGGAGATAACTGTAAACCTGCATCCGGTCAAAAGGATCGGAACTCCGGAAGAAGTAGGTGCATGGTGTGTGTTTTTGGCCAGCGACTATGCAGCTTTTGCATCCGGAACCACCTATCTGTTAGACGGAGGAAGAAGTGCGCTGATGCAGGATAGTTGATCAATTTGGATTTACCCGTTAACCGCAAACCCTCTATGAAAATCTGGAATGCAAAGCTGCTTTATAAAACCGAACTCCTGTTAGGAGAGGGCCCTCACTGGCATCCGGGGTGGAAAAAATTTTTGTTTGTAGACATTGAAGGCATGAAAGTTGGCTGTATTGACCCTGTTACTAAAATGGTTGAAGAAAGGATTTTTGATAAAAAGATTGGGACAGTTGTTCCATCTAACAATGATAAACTGGTTATTGCATTTAAAGATAGCATTGAAGAATTTGACTTTTATACGGGAGCGTTAAAGGAGATGACAGGAATTGAAAAAGACAAGCCAGGCAACCGTTGCAATGAAGGTAAATGTGATTTTGCCGGCCGTTTATGGGTAGGAACCATGAATATGGAAGAAAAATTAAAACAGGGGGCCTTATATTGTTTTGATGGTTCTTTACAAAAGAAATTAGATGGGATCAGTATCTCAAATGGGATTTGCTGGTCGAAAGATAATCGTACGATGTATTATATTGATTCACTTGATTATAATATTAAAGCTTATGATTTTGACCTAACAACAGGTAATATTTCCAACGAACGGGTTGTAGTTGAAGTAAATGAAATTGGATATACCCCTGATGGGATGGCAATAGATGAGGAAGGTATGTTATGGGTGGCTATGTGGGGTGGTGGCTGCATCAACCGGTACGATCCGGTTAATGGTAGCCTGATCGGCAAAGTGGAAGTGCCGGCACCTAATGTTACTGCATGTGCATTCGGCGGAGAAAATAGTAAACAATTATTTATCACCACTGCCCGTACTGGGTTGAATGCAGATCAGTTGCAGCAATATCCCCTCAGTGGCTCGTTGTTTTATGTAAACATAAATATAAAAGGAGCTGCAATGAACAGGTTTCGTTTAAAAGGAAATTCTTGTTCATGATTTATAAAATTTTCCAGGCTCATCATTCGTAAGCGGTATAAGTTCGCCTATTCGATATATACATTTTAAGCATCAAATAATCGTTTTAAATCTCTCATAAAAACTTCGGATCACTTCCTATAAGGGTTACCAAACTGCTTTGCAAAAGAATGGAGCTTTTTGTTCCTATTTATTGGTTTATCGATGCGTGATAATATCAATATAGACCGGCTTAAATTTTTATTATCAGAACATTTTAATACTTCCGCGTAAAATAAACTTTCACAACTCAAAAAAATAGTACATTCAGGCACAAATAATTTATAAACCTTATTGCATGAAGAATTTTTATCTATTTCTATTAGCAGTTTTTATACTGCCATTATTTTCATTTGGCCAGAGCAATTATAAGCCCGGTTACGTGGTTACTTTAACGGGTGACACTGTGAAGGGATTTATTGACTACAGAGAATGGAATTCAAATCCCACCTCTATCAATTTTAAAACGACTGTTACCGATACGAAAACTCACAAATATACGCCGACAGAAATTAATTTCTTTACTATTAACGGAATGGAGGCCTATGTACGCTATTCGGGCCCTATTACTATGGACGCTACTGATATAAATCATTTATCCACCAGCAGGGATACCAGTTTTCATGAGGTAATTGTCTTTTTCAAGATATTACAAAAAGGTAATAACCTGGCCTTATATTCTTACACGGACGATATAAAATCGCGTTTTTTTGTTGGTGAGGCTCCTGGTTATATTCCTAAAGAGTTAGTGTACCGGAGATACAGGGATGGTTCAACAATTAATGAAAATACTTATATGAAGCGGTTGTTTGCACTTGCCAATAAATACCAGGCACTAAATCCATCTCTCCAATTGGATATTGAACGCATGGAATATAATGGAGCTGCTATCCTTGATATTGTAAGTAAGATAAATCATATTTCTGCAGCCGATGAAAAAAGGAATAATAATAAGGCGTCTGCATTTAATTTATTTGCTGGGGTTGCATTAAATATTACTAATTTTAATGCTGCCGCAGGAAGTCCATTTTACAATGCGGGTGGCAGGTCAAATAGCTCTTATCTTGCTGGTGCATCTTTTGGCATTAACATATTTGCAAACCCTAATACCCGGCGGTTACAGTTCAGGATTGAAGCAGGCATAGCCGAAAGCCGGTTCAAATCATTGTATACAAGTAAAGTTTATCCTTATATTCCATTCAGGGCGTCCTTTGATGCGCAAACATTTAGTATTACGCCACAAATAATATATAACTTTTATAATGGAGATAAATTTAAGGTTTATGGCGGTTTAGGTGTTTCGTTTAATTATTTTACATATTCAAATTCATACCTGGGATCACAAAGCCAGCCTAATTCGGCCTCGGATGTCGAAGCCAATGAGCCTTATCTCTTTAACTCCAGTGATGATTCAATTGTGATTAAAGCCGGGGTGCAGCTTGGAAAGCATTTAGGTATATTTGCGCAATATCTGTCCAGTATAAATATTAACAAGAATGCTTATTGGCAGTTGTCTTTTACTTCCGAACAAGCTGGCATTAACTACTATTTTTAAATAGGCGCTGACATTAATTGAAAGAGCTATACACAATTGGTGGTTTTGCCCGGTCATCATGGTGCATTTATGGGAACAGCAGAGTCTAATGCTGTTAAAGGCAGCAAGTTGCCTGAAGTAGCCACCGCCTTGGTTGTAGGCTTTTTAAATGAGTAACCCTGCTTGCTTTTCCTTCAACTCCAGGACAACACATAAAAGAACCGGGGGTTCCTTGTTTATGCCGCCACAATCTCTCTCAGCATTTCATTCCCTTTCATAGCTTTTAAACCTTCTTCGTAGCCAATCATATAAATTTCATCGGCAGCGTCAGTGTCAAATATGCCGTAACCACCCAGGCCATGTGGCTCAATAACTATATCGCATAAATTTTTATGCGTATTGAGGCTTGCGTTAATCGCTATCATGGCGGCCCTGTCAACCAGGCCCCCAAAGGATTTAATTTCTGTAACCACCGGTAAATGGTTGCATGACGAGCCAATTATCAGGTCGCAATTGCCAACCAATGGTTCAACCGGGAAATTATTGAGGATCCCGCCATCCACATACATATGGTCGTTAATAATAATAGGCCTAAAAATACCCGGCAAACAGCAAGAGGCCAAAATTGCCATGTCAAGCTCGCCATCGGTAAAGTAAACCAGCTTCCCTTCACCCAAATCCACAGACGCGATAGTGATATGCGTTTTTAGTTTTTGAAAAGAATTATGAGGAATATATTTCTCAATTAAAAAACGGGCCCTTAATATAGAAACCAAACCGGCGCTGCCAATTGCGGGGCGCAGCAATTTAAGCAGCCTGGTTTCTTTAATTATCTGTAGAATTTCTTTAGGCGAATACCCCTCGGCAAAAAAGGCTGCGGCAATTGCTCCGGCGCTTGTGCCCGATATATGCGAAAATTTAATGCCATGATCGGTCAGCGCTTGCATCACGCCTAAATGAGCCACGCCTCTTATCCCGCCTCCTGATAGCGCTAACCCTACCTTTTTAGACTTATTTTGATCGGTTCCTGTATCCATTTAATATTCTTTGTGTCATTATCAGCCATTATCATACCAATTATTAAATTTATCTGAAGATGAATATTCGGATGTTTATTTTTACTTCAAATAAGGCTAAAAAATCTGCGGTATCCTGGTTTACATGTTTTAACAGCCTTGCCGGTGGCTACTATTCACTTCACACCATATAGCAAAACAGCAACGCTTTAATTTATTATTTATTCCAAATTATCTGCGTCAATGTAAATAAGATAATTGTTAATTTATTTAGAAACAGGTATTATTATTCAACAAAGAGGAACGGTTAAATAACACACGGCTTTGTGTAGCGGAACCGGCCTATGTAAAGGCTTGCAAAAAAAATCAGCTTATGAAAAACAGGAGTCTTATTGGGAAGATTTTAAGCTTTAGAAACAGCCAAATAAAACGGCAGTCTGCAATGTTTAAAACATTGCAGACTGCCACTGTTACTAAAATTTATGGGAATTTAACCCCATTATAATCAGATATATTGGCTAAAGGAATGGAAGAACCATACTTTGCATTAATAGCCTTTATAAATTCATTAGCCACTATAGCATATCCGCGTGGCGTAAGGTGCACGCCATCTAATGAGAATATGCCGCCGCTAATATAATTTGAACTTAAACTTACCCCGTTCTCTATTAAACCATTCTGTTTAATATTGTTCAGGAAGGTATAAGAATCAAACACAGCCAAACCCTTTGATGCCGCGATAGATTTAATGGTTTCGTTGTATGATTGTACATAGCTCTCTGTAAGGGCAACCTCGTTCTGATCAAGCACATATTGATTATCAATAGGTGTGTACGGTGTTAAACCATAAGGAAGCGTGCCATAGGGGGTTGTAACCGGCTGACCGATCTTACTGGTTGGGAAAGTTAGTATGATCAAATCTTTAGCGGTAGCGGGCCTTGGGGCATAAGTGCTGCCAGATACAAGCGCGCTAATAAAAAGTGCCTGTACCTGTGGGTTTGCCTTTTGCACAGCACCTAAAACTGCGCCAACGGTTATCGTATTAAAATAAGGGACTGATGTTACGTCAGGTATGGTACCCACAACGCCTTTTTGCCCCGAAGCGGTCATTTTGCTTATCAGCGCGCTGTAAAGCTGGGCAAATGTGTTCTTATCTGTCAGCACATCTCCTGCGCCGCCTGATGTGGCATAGCCCAGGGCATCGTTATTACCCAGCCAATTAGAGAAAAAAGTAAATGGCTTTGCAGTCACAAAATCAAGATATGTGGTGTTGTTAGTAGGTGCGCTCCCTGGTAATAACCGCTCATAATACCC
>JAQBOS010000158.1 GCA_028287925.1 Mucilaginibacter sp.
AAGGATTGAACGGCTCGCGCGCCTTTGTGGAGGATCACCCCGAAATAGTAAAAAATCTGCAGGCGCTGTTTAACCAGGATAACGGCACCGGCCGCGTAGTAAACCTGGCCGGACAAGGATATGTTGAAGCTAAGGACTACCTTACCCGCTGGCTTGCCGCAGTACCTGATACCATTAAGAACCGCATAAAAACAACTTTCCCTGGCACACCTGGCGGCGGTGGTTCAGACTTTGCCTCGTTTGTAGCAGTTGGCGCACCCGGTTTTTCGTTAAGCTCGCTCAACTGGTCGTACGGCGCCTATACCTGGCACACCAACCGCGATACGTATGACAAAGTTGTTTTTGACGACCTGCGCAATAACGCGATGCTTGCTGCCATGTTAGCATATATGGCTAGTGAAGATCCGGCTAAAACAGTAAATACAAAAACGGAAGGGATTAAATGGCCGGTGCAAGTGAAGGCGACACGGAGAGGTGGGTTGGATAAGTAGATTTTTGCTATTTAAATACAAACCATCTGAAAAATGTCATTGCGAGCGTAGCGCGGCAATCGCACGCCCTGCACAACCGCCAATGCAAGTTTTACACCTTTCTGTTCGCTCTGTATAGTTCGCGATTGCTTCGTACCTCGCAATGACATGAGGGATTTAATTTCGTCTTCGCAGGGGTCTCTTGAAAAGAGCCCTGCGTGATGTTTGTGGTTTACTATCTTTTATGGCAACATATAACGCCTGATTGTACGGCTGACTATTACACACCATTAACACGTTACAAACCATCTAAAAAATGTCATTGCGAGCGTAGCGCGGCAATCGCACGCCCTGCACAACCGCCAATGCAAGTTTTACACCTTTCTGTTCGCTCTGTATAGTTCGCGATTGCTTCATACCTCGCAATGACAGTGGATTTACCGTTCCCGCAGGGTCTCGCAATGCAAAACCCTACGGGAACGGTATGGAGTAGCTATTTCTTTATAATCTTCTTTAACATTATATCCGCCGTTTGTAAAGCGCCTTCCACCCAGCCCTGGGCATCGGAGTAGGCTTCGCCGCAGATGTAAAGCTGTAAGCTATCAATAGGCTGGGTAATTTGATCCCGTACTTCCGAGCTTTTTACGCCAATGTTCCAGCTGTTCCAACCGCCGCCAAAAGGGTCTTCGCCCCAATCGCGGAAGGCGGCGTTTTTAACGATAGGTGTATGGCTCAGGCCATGCATTAGTTGCAATTGTCTTGCTACTTCATCAACCATGGCGGTTGGGGCTTGGTATTCGAACCAATCCAGGTCGGCTTTGTCGCTTTTGGCTTCTCCTAAAAACGGGTCCTCAATTTTGGCGTGGGCCAGGCCTTCGGCCCAGGCTTGTTTGCGTTGCGGGCGCAGGCCATCCCAAAAACCGATGTTATTGCCATCGTCATAGCTGGCCAGCAGCATTGATTCGCCTTTCGTAGCGGGTTTGCCGTTATTTTTTGGCCAATAGTAAGTTTGCCTGACCGGCAGATCGGTTACACTCCTGCCCGCCTCAACCGGGACAAATTTACCGGTTGCTTTATCCGTATAACCGGCCGCCATCCACCATGGGTTTGCATAAGTGGTAAACAATTTAAACAACGGGCGTGGTGTAACACTGCCAATTAACTGTTTTATTTGCTGTAACGACGGACTGTTTGGCGCAAGCAGATCAAGCGAGCGGCGCGGCATGGCCAGGATCAATGAATCCGCAACAACAGTGCTGTCATTAAAAGCTAAATGAAACTTGCCATCGATGGTTTCAAAACCGTTTAGTTTGGTATTCAAATGAATTTCGCCACCCAACTGGACAAAAAAGTCGGCCAATGTTTTGGGGATCTGCTGGAGACCTTTTTTAAAGCCCTTGTATTGCGGCACTATTCCAAAATCAGTCAAAAACCACGGAATAGCATCAGCCGCATTCCAGTTGGATAAGGTTGAATTGTAACCGCCTGCATCCATCCCAAACTGGTAAGCCTCGCCGCTGATAACGCGGTACAGCACATTCCAAAAGCCTTGCTTATAAAGCGGTTCCCCGGCAAATTCGGCTTTTTGAGCCATCAGGCGTCTCTCCTCTTCAGTTAGCTTAGGATTGGTAATTCCGGGTACAATTTGCTCAATAGCATTTACAATGATACCACCCGGCGACCCGCCTTTTTCAAGGAATGAAAGCTTATAAGGCACTTTATCAGGGTTCAATGCAAAATCTGATAATCTTAAATATACACCCCGCAGGTAAGCTATATTTTGATTTTCATCTACAGGGAAATCATATAACTCCACCTGGTTATCGTCCGGCAGCTGCTTGTTTAGTTTCTTGATCAGCGCAACTATCAGCGGCTGGGCATTTTCAAGAATGCGCATTCCGCCGAGCTCCGCCACCATTTCGGGGATATTGGGCGGCACTACAGACAGTAAACGCCCGCCTATATGGTCGCCACCTTCAAATACAACAATTTTTTTGGCAGGGTATTTTTGTTTAAGTTTCCAGGCGCTGTAAACACCCGAAACACCACCGCCTACAATGGCGATGTCAATAGTTTCATTTTTTTTCATCATGAATCCTCTTTTCGGAGAGGTGCCGTTGTTAAAGGTTTTAGGATTAAATAATGCAACTTAATGCCTGTATTCAAATATTAGATTTTTTACTGATTTATGCGTGTTTTATTTAAAAATATTTAAAACCACCCCGATCTTAAAAATAATTTACCGCCCTGATCCCTCCGTTTACCGACAACTTCTCCCCTCTCACAAGGTTTGGCTTCCCTGCAAAAAAACCAGCTGTTAGTTTTGCAGAACATTAAATTTTGACATCATGAATATAAAAGCCATATCAACCATCTTTAAAAAGGATGCTCTCATAAATATCACAGATAAATTAAAAGGTACAGAAAAAGAAGAGCAAGCGGCAACTCCTGAAGTTTCGCCGGAACCTGCTGAAACTAAAACCACACTGTTTTACAATTGGCGGCAGGAGACGGATACGTCATCACTTTTTGTGCCGATGTGGGGATGAAAACGGATTAAAATCTGTTACTACAAAATGTGTCGAGCCGATGGCTCTTTGAAATTATAATTCGAATTTCAACGGATTAAAATCCGTTGCTACAAAATGTGCCGAGCCGATGGCTCTTTGGATTATAGTTAGAACTTTCAACGGATTTTAATACGTTTTAAACAACAAAGCCGCCCAATGGGCGGCTTTGTTGTTTAAAATATAATTGCGAATAAAGCTTACTCGTGCAATACCAAAATAGCTTTTACCGATTTGTTCATTACCTGGTTTATGGTACTGCGGTTAAATAAACGGTAAACTATATTGTGGTGATGTTTTACCAAACAAAGTATATCTGTTTCATTGGCTTCCACAAAGCTTAATATCCCGCTTAAAGTGCTGCTATTAGTAATATAATTAAATTCAAGCGTTGTGTTTTTAATCAGTTCCTGCAGCTTACTTTCTTCGGTTTCAATATTTTTCTTTTCGGGGCTTTCAGAAACGTACAGCACCTTCATTTTCTCCGAACCAAAAGCAAGCACCATTTCATTTAATGCGTTAACATCATCAGCAGAAAGCCTGGTTTCGTAATCGGTTGCCAGTGTGATAACGGGTGTCTTTGAAAATTTACTTTCCAGCGGGATGATCAGCGTCGGTATTTTAACCGCTTCAACCATTGTGCTGGCATTACTGCCCACAATCCCGGTGATTCCGGTTGAGCCGGTAAGGCCCATTACCAGTAACTCAACATGATGCTTCTCTATATAATCACTGATCACACTTTTTAACGAGCCTACTTCACAAAGTGAGTTTACAGGTATATCACCGTACCCCTCTTCTGCTGTGTAAGTAGCTACCCATTCTCTTAAAGCCTGCCTTTTATTATTATGATAGTCTTCAATAAAAATAGCATTGTATATATTATTACCAACGCCCTCCATTGACGGGATAGCGTTTATGGCACATACTTCCATATTTAATATTTTGGCCAGTGCCATAGCATATTCCATTGCGTTAGCTGCGCTGGCTGAAAAATCGGTTGCAACAAGTATCTGTTTCATTTTTTTGATAGTGTTAAATTTAGGTATTACCGGTTACATTTAAATAAATAAATGGAAGAACATAAATAATAAAAGTGATAAAATAATAGCCACAGGCAAAGTTAAGATCCATGCCAGCGCTATGCTTTTTAATGTTTTGCTATTTAAATTACCCTTTCCTCCTGATGCCATCATTGAACCCGCAATACCGCTTGATAATACGTGTGTGGTACTTACCGGCAAGCCAAAGGCTGTACTTAGTCCTATGGTTGAGGCAGCAATAATTTCGGAGGTTGCACCCTGTGCATAATTCAGGTGTTCGTTACCAATTTTCTCGCCGATGGTTACCACAATCCGTTTCCAGCCAACCATGGTACCGATACCTAATGAGATGGATATAGTGGCAATTACCCAAATTGGTGCAAAATCAGTTAGTCCGTTTAAATCTTTTGATGCTGATTTCAATACAGCAACATCTTCTTTAGCAAACTTTGAATCTTTATCACCCACCAGGCCATCAATGCTTTTAACTACCGTTTTTATTTCCTTGCGAAATTTGTAGGTTTTGGCTGTGTCTGCAGGATTCCTGCTTTCCAGCTGAGTCTTGGTTTGCGTTATGGCCGAATCCAAATGAAGGATAAGCGCGTGACTTGCACCAACTGCAGAAGCTGCATTTTTAGTTATTACCTGCTCTGTTTTGTTTAATGCCGAAAGGATCTTATCGTTTGAAATGGAATGGTTAACTGCAAATTTAACAGGTAAAAATGCGATCAGGATCAGCATCAACAAGCCTACTCCTTTCTGACCATCATTACTGCCATGGAAAAAGCTTACCAGCGTACAGGTGATGATCAGCAATATGCGTACAAGGATTGGCGGCTTATCATTTTCGCCCTGCGGGATATGAAACAAGGCTTGTGATTTTACAACATGCTTTAAAAAAAGCATCAGCAACGCTGCTGCCCCAAAACCAATTACAGGCGACAGGATCAGTGACAACCCTATCTCTTTTGCTTTGTCCCAGTTAACCCCGGCGCCACCATAATACCAGGTAAATGCAATACTTGCACCTATCATAGCACCAATAAGGGTATGCGAGCTTGAACATGGGATGCCTAAATACCAGGTACCCAGGTTCCATACTATTGATGCCAGCAACACAGCCAGCACCATACAGGCGCCAACGCTAACGGGCAGCTTCATCAGGTCATCTAAAGGCAACAGCTTTAATATGCCCATTGCTACCGCTACACCACCTAAAAAAACACCAAGGAAGTTAAAAAAGCCCGACCACGGGATAGCGTATACAGGCTTTAATGCTTTGGTATAAATAACTGTAGCTACAGCATTTGCAGTATCATGAAAGCCATTTACAAATTCAAAGCCAATAACTGCCAGCAGGCAAATAAAAAAAACAATGGTTAACGAAGCGCTTAAACTAACTTCACCAAGCAAAGGGAGGGTGATTGCACTTAATACATGGAGCATAATCTTTCAGCTTTTTTTAAGGGGATAAATAGTTAATTGTGATACAAGTGATTATTACTCAAAGAAATAGATATGCAGTTTACTTGGCGAAAATTTGAGATTATCAAATTGTTATTTTATTAAGGAGTTTATGTTAGGTGGAGGATAACTGTAAGTAAATCCGGTTGCTGCAACCAAATTTATACCCGGTGAAATAATAAGTGATGAACTTTACCGATCCAACTCCCTCATTTACCGACATCTTCCCTCTGTTTACAAGCTTTATCTTCTCATCCTAAAGCCCATCAGTTAGTTTTGATCAACATTAAAATTTAAGATCATGAACAATCAGGCAACATTTGTTTTCACCAACGACGATTATATAAATACAACCACCATTTTTGGTGGCATCAAAAAGAACATCATCTCAAAAGACTTCAGGGGCGGCAAGTTTAGCAACATATTTGGCGCTACCGAGCTGGATTTTACCAATGCCGATATTGCTGGAGTAGCCGTTCTGGATCTTTCACAATGCTTTGGCGAAGTTAAAATTGCTGTACCAAATGACTGGTGGATAGAAACCAATACCACTCAATTTTTTGCTACAGTAGAAGACAATCGTACAAACACCATGAATGCTTATGATTCAAAAAAAATCCTGGTTTTAAGAGGAATATCGGTGTTTGGCGTTGTAGAAATTTTAAGCAGCCTGTAGTATTTACACATAACGGAGAAGGCACAAGAGCGCTGTGATTCGAAATCACAGCACTTTCACCATCTCCAAATGCACCTTACTTCCTGCATGTGCAGCATCCATTTCAAGCACCCGGGTAAACATTTGGATTGCTTGGGTTGATCTTTCAAGTCCCAGATACCCTAACCCTTGTATAAAATGAGCATGGATGCGATTGCGCAGATTCAGGTCATCATCAAATATCAACAAGTTGGGAAGCGAGACGGCAAAGTAATCCAGCTTTACTTCATCAGTTGCATGCTCAATGCCGTATGCAACCAGTTTGTTAAAAATAGTATTTGCTAATTCGTTATTGCCCAATTTTTTATGGGCAAGCCCCTGGTAAAAGATCTTGTCGGGCTGCTGGTCGTTATAAAATATAGCGGCAGATGGTTCGCTTAACCCCCGGGTGGCTTTTATGAAATATCCGTTTGCCGTTTCTTGTTTATCTAACCCTGCAAATGCACAACCCAGCCAATAATCAATGTCATTTTCCTGTGCACCATAAAGCTTGCCTTCGCCTAAATTATGAGGGTAGGTTTGAGCCTTTTCTAAATATTCAATGGCTTTTTCATACTGTTTTTGTTTGATAAAATACTTTGCCAATTGAACCAGGCTTAAGAGGTATTGGTATGAAACTTTACCTTCTCCGCCCTCCCACGGATGGAATGTTCGCACTTCAATTAAATCCAGGGCAGTTTCGTGGTCACCTGCAAAGTTATATAAGCCAAGGCGCTCCAAATAAGTATCATCGCGTTGTTCTGTTACTGTAAGGTAATCCTCCAAGAACTTTAATCTTTGTGCCGGTTCCCGGTTAAGCCGTTTGTAGAGCTGATCAAGCTCCATCAGCACGCGGGCATCAGTTGGGTCGAGCGAAAAGGCCTTTTCATAGCTATCAAGTGCCTTTTGCGGATCGTTTTGTTTATTGAAATAGGCGATGCCCAGGTTCCGATGAGCGGTAGAGAATGTGTTATCCAGTTGTACCGAAGCTTCCCAGCAATTTATCGCATCAGTGTATTGCCGCTTATCATAAAACAAATTACCAAGGTAATAAAATGCCTTTGCATCCGTAGGGTTCACTTTAATAGCAGCCTGTAAAATATTTATTTCAATTAACCGGTTTGGGAAACACAAATAAGGATTGGCTGCAGCGGCTCTTTCAAACCATTGTTTTGCCTTTTGCTGATCGCCAGCTTTATGGCCAAACCAACCCATACTATAAAACACCATCGGGCTGGGATCGGTTTCTTTTACGGCATACGCTAATAGTTGATCAGCTTCTTCATATAAACCGGATGCAGCATAATCCAATGCATATTCAAGCAGGTTCCGTTCATCACGGCGGGAAAGTATAAGCAGTTCGTCTATCAATCGTTTTGCCTTATCATCCTGGTTGTTTAATTTACTGATCAGTCTTTTTTCAAAAAGTGCTCCCAGGTTAAATTTGTCAAGCCTTAACGCTTCATTAACCGTTTGCAGGGCGCTGTCAAAAAGCAACAGCTTACGATAAGCGGCTGCCTTTACTACCCAGGCCTTGCTGTTGTTACGATTCCTGTCCAGCGACTGGCAGATATGCTCCAAAGCCTTTTCATAGTGGCCTCTTTTCAGATCGATCAATGCAACGGAAAAATAACCGCTATCTTTCCAGGCATTGCTCCAGGTTGCTTTGTAAAAAGCGTCATAAGCTTCATTATCCCGTTCAAGATAGGTTAAACATAAGCCCAGGTTATAATAAGCCTCGCTATCGTAAGGGTTGGGATTGCGTTGCGTTATGGTTTCAATTGCCTTTCTGAAATAGGCTTCGCTTTTTGCAAACTGCCCTTTACTTAGCAGCCACTTACCCATTGCATTATTATTCCTCGCATCTGACGGATCGCGCAGCAAAGCTTCCTCATAATAATCTACGGGATTATAGGTTGCGTGTCTGTATTGTTCCAAATGCTGCCCGGTTAAAAAAAGCTGCTCTGTGCTTATTATTTCCTGCGGAGATAAGGCAGGCTTTGCAGCCGCCGGCATCTCGTTTTTACGATTGCCGGCCGGTTCATACTTAAGCAGTTCCTTTCCATCTGCAGAAGAGACTTTTATTAACAGCTCATTTTCATCAAAATCATTTTCGAGAGGTAATTCTCTATTAAAGATCAGTTCAGGCGAAACTGTTATTGTCTCTTTAAATAATTCCTTCCCTTTTACAGACAAGTTTAGTGTGATATTTTCATGCGCAGATGTGGCGTATACCTTTATAGTTAAGTTATTCCCGGCTTTATCAGCCGCCAGCAGGATGTCTTTACTGGCATTTTTTACCATACCCAACTCCTGGTAAGGCATAAAGTATTGGGTAAATGACTTTTCCTCGTAGGGCATCAGCCAGCTAAAATCCGGCTGATTATCCGTAAACACCCCTGTCATCAGTTCAATATACGGGCCGTCTTCATCGGTAAGGTTCCTGTCCCAGGCCTGTCCAAAATCGCTATGCCCCCAGGTCCATTGTTTTTTACCAGGCGAAACATGATGATCTGCAACGTGCAACAAGCCGCCTTTGCTGTCGTGCTCGTAACCGCCCACAAAATCATAATCTGAGTTTATAGCCATGTAGGACGTTGGCACAGGGATATTTTTATACATCGAAATGTCCGTCCCCGGCGAATAATCAACCTTATAATAGGTACCGGTAGCAACCGGGAAACCTGAAACATCGCGCTTACCATGATCAAAAACGGCATTAACATCAGGTGGAAAAACCGACTGGTAATGATCATTCACCTTTACCGCAGGATTGGCCCACCATAAAAAAGTTTGCGGCAAACCGGTGCGGTTATACAGTTTGGCGCTGATTTCTATGTAAGCTTTATCCGGGTATAAAGTAAAGCCGGCCATGCCCTTGGTATGGAACATTTTTTCCACTTCATTAATCCATATGGTCTTGCTACCGTCGGAATTTTCAGATAAAGTATAATCAACCGGCTCAAAGGTGCTTGGGCGGTGGTGCTGTGGCCAGTTAAACTCAATCCCGCCCGAGATCCAGGGACCTGTTAAACCTACCAATGCCGGTTTAATAACCTGGTTGTAATAAATAAAGTGACGTTGTTTGATCTTATCATAAGCCATCTGGATGCGGCCACCAAGTTCAGGCAGGATCATTATTTTGAGATATTTGTTTTCTAAAAATAGCCCAATGTATTCTTTATCGGCCTTTTCATCCTCAATTTTTTCAATAACCGGGTTGGGATATACCACACCGCTACTGCCCTGGTAAACCCGTTTTTCAAAAAACATGGGGTTTTTATCCGGCTTGCCTATGCCATAGGTTGGTATGATCACCTTTTCTTCCCAAACTGATACCGCTAAATCATTCATTATTATTAAATTATTATAATATACTCATTGCCGCCTCACTTAAATCCTCTCCAAAGGAGAGGACTTAACTTCGCTCTTTTTTAGCCCTCTCCTTTGGAGAGGGTTGGGTGAGGCTTAATGCCCCGCTAAATGTTGTTCCAATTCTTCCAATGTTTGGCCCTTAGTTTCTTTTACCTTGCTTTTATTTTGTATTCATGCCGGCCAAGCGTTCCATTTTTACAAGCGGAACACCCGGAACGCTATAAAACATGCTCATTATCAGCCAATTGAATTTTAACTGATCGGCAGATAGCTGATAATCAAACGATATACCACCAACCTTTATATCGTTAACTTAAAGACATTGCCCCTTTTGGCAATGTCTTTAAGTTAAGCTTTTTTACCCTCCTTACGCGCAGCGAAGGGAGGGTGGTCCAGCGAAGCGTCGACCGGGTGGGTAAATATGCGCGCGATATTAACGCAAATGCACTGGCGCAAATGCACTGGCGTCGACTCACCCCGACCTCGCTTCGCTGGTCGACCCTCTCTCCGGCAAGCCGGAAAGAGGGTGAGCTACAATTCTCCCTTAACTTAATAGCATTACTCTACGAGACATTAACTCATCACAACTAATGCGTTCACACCCTAATGCCCCGCTAAATGTTGTTCCAATTCTTCCAATGTTTGCCCCTTGGTTTCCTTTACTTTGCTCTTAATAAATAAGAACCCTAAAAAGCAGATCCCAGCATACAGGTAAAACGGACCATAAGCCCCAAGTTTTTTTGCCAGGATTGGAAATGTAAAAACCAGTATAAAATAGGCTCCCCACAGGGATACAATTGCAATTGAAGATGCCAGTCCCCTGATTTTATTAGGGAAGATCTCGGAAATAAGCACCCAGGTAACCGGCGCAAGCGACATGGAATACATGCTGATGGCCAATAAAACAAATATGGAAACCAGTCCTGCCGATGAATGATTTTGCAGTAAAAATGCCAGGATAATATACACCACCGATAAACCAAGCGCACCGCCAAGCATCAGCGGCCTGCGACCAAGCTTATCCACCTGCCACATAGCAATTAGGGTAAATACCAGGTTTACCACGCCAATGGCCACTGTTTCAAAAAGCTGCCGATTCAGGTTTGCTCCTACGGATTCAAATATGGTTGAGGTATAATTAAAAACCACATTTATCCCGCAGAACTGTTGGAATACAGCCAGGGTGATGCCTACAATAACGGCAGGGCGTACACTTTTTTCAAATACTGCCTTATAGCTTTGCTTCTCGGCCCCCACCATTGATTGTTCAATAGCTTTAAAAGTTTGCTGAACAAAAAGTTGAGAGCCTATTTTATTGAGTACTTTTTTTGCCTGATCAACTTTACCGGCTTTAATTAACCATCGCGGACTTTCAGGCAACCACGTTACCCCTATTAAAAATATTGCAGATGGAACAACTCCAAGCCCAAACATCCAGCGCCATGCATCCACGCCTTTATCCGCCAAAAAATAATTAACCAAATTGGTAACTAAGATCCCGATAACTACGGTAAGCTGGTTGATGGCCACATTGCGTCCCCGTACTGCAGCAGGCGAGATCTCGGCAATATACATAGGGCAAAGCATGGAGGCCATGCCCACCCCGATCCCGGCAGCAAAACGCATCGCCACAAACCAGGTAAGTGTTTGAGCAAGCGCTACCCCGATAGATGAGATTGCAAAAATTATGGCTGCTGTCATTAGTCCGGGTTTACGTCCGTAGCGGTCAGCAAGCCGGCCTGCTATCAGGCACCCAACAATACAACCCAGGGCTAACGATCCAGTCAAAAAACCTTCCCACCAGGCATCAAGCGCAAATTGTACCCGCAAAAAAGGCAGCGCACCGGATATAACGGCAAAATCAAACCCGAATAAATAGCCACCGAGGGCCGAAATAAACGAGATGCCAATAATATACCGGCTGTTAAAACTTGATGTTTGATTCATATTTGAGTATCAGGAATTAAAGTAAATTCATAAATGATCTCTTCTTTGTATTGTTCACCCGGTTTTAAAACTACTGATGGAAATGTACCATGGTTTGGCGCATCAGGATAATGCTGGCATTCCAGGCATAAGCCATCTAAAGGATTATAAGGCTTACCCAAATGCCCGGGATGAATGCTTTCTAAAAAATCACCGGTATAAAACATTAAGCCGGGATAAGTAGTGTAAACATTCAGTCTTCGTCCTGAATTCTCATCATCCAAAACAGCTGCTAACCGGGTGTTGTCATCGTGGTTGTTGAGGATGTAATAATGATTAAACCCTCCCGCATTATTTTTCATCTTATCGCCTATCATATCCCCTAAAAAAGCTCTTTTATCAGCCGGAATTACTTTTCCTGTGGGAATATATTCCTGATCTGTTTCCAGGATCTGATCTGCAAAAATGGTTAACTGATGATTAAGCATTGAGCCCCCTTTCCCTGATAAGTTAAAATAGGCATGATTGGTAAAATTGGCAATGGTTGGCTGATCGGTTTCTGCAAGATAGGTGATTTTAAGCTGATTATTTTCTGTCCATTGGTAACTGACTGTTAGCCCAAGATTACCCGGAAACCCACCGTCCTCATCCGGGCTGTTCAATGTAAAAATCAGCTTATCATCCTCAATCTTATAATCAAATACCCTTAAATTATATCCGCTATTTCCCCCGTGATTACTATTGGTATTATCATTTGCTTCAAGGTGGTATTGCTTATCATCCAATTTAAAGGCGGCATTTCCTATCCGGTTGGCAAATCGCCCAATTGTCGATCCTATATAACATTTATCAACCAGGTAACCTTCAGGTTCATCAAAACCGGCTATCACGTGTTCTAATTCTCCATTCCTGCCAGGCACCACTACTGAAACTATTGTCGCGCCATAATTGGTAAGTTGAATAAAGGCCCCGTTTGCGTTTTTTACTGTGAACAACAAGAGCTCCTTATCATCGTAAATTCCGAATTTTTCAAGTGTGATCATTGGATCTATAACTGGCATTGTAAAATTCATTGATTTAAGCCGGTAAATAAATAGGTATTATTATTATAATGATGGATTATATTATGGCAATTATTAGATTTGTTGATAATGCTGCAGGTAAATAAAGATATAAAAAGACGCGAAGGCTTTGAAGGACAGAAACTTATTGTGCTGCCTAAAAAAGTCATCACTGGTTTTTTAAGTAAGGATCCGGTGACCCGGCAGATCTATATAACTGATATTGGCTACTATCCGAAAGCTAAATTTCATTATGTTGAACGCCCTGCGGGGATAAGCCAGCACATTATTATTTATTGTACAGAAGGGAGCGGCTGGCTCGAGATCAATAAAAAAAGGGTTGAGCTATCGCCTTCGCAATTCATCGCCATTCCGGCAAATACCCCGCACAAGTATGCTGCCAATACCAATAAACCATGGACTATTTACTGGATGCACTTTAAAGGTGACACAGCCGGATTTATTATCAACCTGATATTAAAGAACTCGGAGAATTATAAGCCGCATTTAGCCTTTAATGAAGACAGGATAAAGCTATTCGAGGAGATCTGTTTTAACCTTGAAAAAGGCTATAGCGAGGATACCTTAAGGTATGTAAATATGATCTTTTATCATTTTCTCTCTTCATTGATCTATGAAAATAAGTTCAACCATATTGACAAGACCGAAGATGATGTGGTAGGTAAAACAATTGCCTATATGCAGCAAAAAGTCAACATAACCGTTAAACTGGACGAGATTGCTGCATCTGTAAATATATCCGCATCACACTTTTCCGCTATTTTTAAATCAAAAACGGGGCATTCGCCTATTGAATATTTTAACCAGCTTAAAATCCAGAAGGCCTGCCAGTACCTGTCATTTACAAATATGGCAGTTAAGGAAATAGCTGTTACATTAGGAATTGAGGACCAATATTATTTTTCGCGAATGTTCACCAAGTTAATGGGCATATCTCCTACCAAATACCGTGGTAAAAATCAGGCTGCAGAATAAATCATATTCCGAACAGCTATTTAACAACAACAACCCGGCCCGCATGTTTCATCCTTTGGGGGTTCCGGCTTTCCTGATTTTAACTCACTGGGGGTTGCCAAACGTATATTATCAACAACTACATTCATTTGGTAGTTTTCGCCGCTACTTTCAGCTTTTTTAAAAACGATCAGCTTTTTATCCCCAACCTTTAACCCCTCGACTGCCGCCTCTAATGCCGGCGAAATATTGCCCGAGCCATGCAGATAGTCCACAGGCGCCTGGTTCATAATATCTTCTATAACATCGCCATTATTATTTTTCATAACAAAACGAAGTGATACAACCCTGTTTGCTTCAATATTCATAGCTTGTAAATTAGTTTTCCTGGCATTCAACTAAGTTTGCCGGAAACCAACGTTTTTTCAATATTGATATTTCCGTATACAATTTTAACCGTTGGCTTTCCTTGTTTCAGGCTTACCGTTCCAAACCCTGTTTCAGTTGAAATAAAACTTGTAAAATCGCCAATTTTTGAATCGATGTGAAGGGTTTTATCAACTGCATCATAACGCACACCTGTTAAAGCCTGCAAATAGCCATAACTTGATAAGGCGCGCGCATACCAGCTGCCGCATTCATATTCGTTAAAAGGATTTCTGATCTTCCCATCATACCTGTCGCGCGATGCCCTTACTATCTCCAGCCCCTCCTTTACATTCCCCATCAGCATCAGGTGCGATGCAACCTGGTGCTCAATACCCGTCCACACTTCATCGCTGTAAACAAAAGGAAGCGAAAGCTTACCGCCTTTTGGCCAGGTGCATAAAAGCAAGCCACCTTCGTCACCTAAGGCATAAGTTGGCCGCTGCGGGTTGGCATGCTCGCTCAGGTTTTCCTTCAAATTATACTTGTGAACTGCTAACAAGTGACTTTTTATCTTTTTGGGGTCGATAGTCTCTTCAACACCGCACATCCGGCCAATCCAGGCGCCAAGGATCCCATCAGACAAACAGCCCTTTCCGTATTGGTATTTAGGCCCCTCCTTTCCCATAAGCGCCTGCGCTTCTTTTGAATACTCGCCGCCGAAGGATTTTGCCGTTGCGGGATTTTTAGCATTCAACTCTTTATACTTTATTTCCTGGATAAAATACTCACCATCATATAATTCCGTTTCAATCAAATTTTTAGCCTTCAAAGCCAACTCCTTATATTTAGCAACATCCGCCTTTAAAAATTCACCCATTGCAACCATGGCATTTAAGGCGCCGGAGTAAAAGCTGGTGTGCATGCCATCGCCGCCCCAAAATTCAATATCATAAGTATTGTGATGCGGTTCCTCAATTGCTCCCCGGTGCCTTGGGTCCCAAGTGCTAATGCAATAATCCATGCTGGTTTTCACCATGGGGTACATTTTTTTGAGCCATATATTATCACCATAAATACGCCACTCGCGGTAAACTTTCATTATACCGCCTAACTGGCCATCTGCCGCAGCATGAAAATCATGTTTGGTTGGCTGGATGGGTAAATTAGCTCTGAATGTTTGATGCCCGTTAACGTCCTGGCTTTCGCAAAACTCGGTGTGCCTTAAACTCCTTTCCAATGCCGGGAACAAATGCGGAATAGCCTGCGCATAGTTCCATACGTGTGTGCAAGAGCCGTGGCAGCAACCATTGTCATCGGCACAGCCCTCAAAGCTCCAAAGCCGCCCATCATACTGGCGCATAACCGTTGGCGACTTTAAGATAGACAAATTAGCAGCAACAACCTCCATTACCTCAGGCGGAAGTGTTGATGAAAAGAAAGCATTTTTAAAAAGTGTTGAGTTCTTCTTTAGGTCATCATAATTCTTTTTCCAGTATGCACTAACCTCTTCAATACTACTGAAGCGGCTGCTGTACCAGGGTTTATAAAATTTGCCGTTAAAATCTTTATCATATTTATCAAGGGCGATGTCCGAAGGCGAATTACAGCAACCATTTGCGGGGTCGCAGTTTTCCTTCCGGGTGCCCATTTCGCCATAAGTTAATTCAGAATCCGGGGTGTACCAGGCCATCATTACTTTGATCACTTTTTCTTTACCCGGCAAAAGCTTAAACGGCACGTACAGGCTTGCACCCGGGGCATCTTTCTCAACCGGTGGATTTGCCTTTGCGTTACCGCTCTTTACCTCGTTCCAGGCCATTGTAACCGGGTCCCACCAGCCGCCCCGAAACCAGCAATGATCAACAACAGTGTCGCTTTCATTCGTAAAAATGGCAAAATCCGATCTTAACGGCTTTTCTTTTGTTCCAAGCTGAGTTAATATAAAGCCATTTTCTAAAGATGTGATCTTGTCTTCACCTTTATAGAAACCCAAAAAATTCTTTGTATTAAATGAAAAAACTGCATCTGTTTCTGTTTTACCGGTATTGGTAAATTTATATTCCATAGCCCCAACAGGCAGGCTTGAATTGTCGTCATCAGTTGGGATGAACGGGCTCCATCCCGTTACCTGTACTTTTAATGGGAGGTCGGGATCGGTAATATCAAGGTACGCAAATGGGAACCGGGCCTTAAAGCTTGCGTTATGAAAATGCGGCAATCCGGTTGTAGCCCCGCCTAATCCGTTGGCAGCATCCTTAAGTCCGAATTTCTTCCAATCAGGTACGGGCCCTTCCAACAGCTTAGCTCCGTTTTTTACACCTTTAACACAAATTGCAGCAAACATTCCCGGCTCATTAAATATTTCGGGCTTATTTTTAACAGACATGTGCGAGATAGCCCCCGTTCCCTCCATACAAAACATCCCGGCCCCCAGCCCGCCTATAGGAAAAGCAACCCGGTTAAGGTGCTGACCGGTATATTCCGTACTGTATTTACGTTTGCCGGGGATTGCAGTAACCGGAGCGGTATTGACAGCAACAGCTTCTCTTGCATCAGCAAAGCTTAATGCGCCAACAGGCAGCAAGGCAGCGGCGCCGCCAACGCCAATATTTTTCAAAAAAACCCTGCGATCAGATTTGCTTTTCATAAAAGATGATCAATAGAATGGTAAAAAGATAACTGGTTGTATGTTCAAATCTAATAAAAATCAGCGTAGATAAAGCGCCAAAGAATAATCCTCAAACAGCTTGTATTATTCAAAAAGGTAACTGACCTTTGATTTGCAAGAAAATGCTAAATAAGCTCACAAACCTTATGTTACCTATAATTAACAATTAATTGCATGTCATTATCACGCAGAAGATTTATCAAAACAACAGCAATTGGGTTGTCTGCCATTCCGTTTGCAGGCGCTTTGGCATTTGAACCATCCGTAAATAATAACGAACTGTATACATTAAGCGATCAGTTGACAAGGCAATGGGGTAAAGCGCTTCTTGATCTTCAGGTTACCAATAAAGCAGACGCTAACAACTATGGCGGTATATTTTGCCCTGCGGATAAAATAGTGCATGGAAGGGTTGGCGATACTATTTACCCGTTTTTTCGCCTGGCTGAACAAACTAAAGATTCAAGATATATTGACGCTGCCACATTGCTTTACCGGTGGTCGGAAAACAGGGTGAGCCAGCCTGACGGCTCGTGGCTTAATGACCCGGTTAAAGGAGCGTGGAAAGGCATCACTGTATTTTCAGCAATTGGGCTGGCCGAGACTTTAAAAAACCATGGGGCTCTGGTAGACAATAAGTTTAAAAACGAGATTACTGAACGGTTAAAAAAAGCCGGGGACTTTATTTACAATACATTTTCCATTAATTATGGCAATATTAATTACCCTATAGCCGCCTCCTACGCGTTATCGCTTCTTGGTAATTTATTGGATGTTCCTAAATTCAGCGCTAAGGGCCGGGAATTTGCTCATAGTGCTTTACCGTTTATCACTCAGAAAAATAGTTTTATATCCGGCGAAGGCGGGCCTTATGACAAGGCAAGCCCAAAGGGATGCTTCTCGGTCGACCTGGGATATAATGTTGAGGAATCGTTACCCTCGCTGGTCCTTTACGGCTTATTGACTAGTGACCAGGAGGTTTTAGAAGTTGTTACGCACTCCTTGCAAACCCATATGGAATTTATGCTGCCTGACGGCGGCTGGGATAACAGCTGGGGAACCCGGAATTATAAATGGACTTACTGGGGCAGCCGTACAAGCGATGGCAGCCAGCCCGCTTATGCGTTGCTGGCGGACCGCGATCCGCGTTTTTACAAAGTTGCCCTTAAAAATACGCAGCTTTTACAGCAGTGCACAAAGGATGGATTGCTTTATGGCGGCCCTCATTACGCTTCGCACAAGGTACCGGTTTGTGTGC
>JAQBOS010000166.1 GCA_028287925.1 Mucilaginibacter sp.
CGCGGCCCAAATAATCGGGATGTGTGCAAACTGCGCTTACCTCGGCATAAGGAACAGGGTTTAGGCGCTGCCCGGCCATAGCTATTAGCTTATTATCATCAAAAATCCCTTTGTAATGGTCAAAATCAATAGTCCTTTGGGTAAACGGGCCGGGATTGGTCAGCTTGGTTAAAGTGAGCATGGAGGGGATGTGTTCCTCGCCCAGGGGAACGATCTGCTCATTGGCTTCTGCCTGCCGGGCAGGGGTTTCACACACCAATTGTAAAACCTCCATTCGTTGAAGAACTTTCCATTGATCCGGGAAATCTATCTCTGTTGGTGTAATAAATCCAAAGACCGCGTTAATCGGGGCAATATCATATAAAAGTTTAAAGTTATCCGGTGTATTTTCAGCAAGGCCCGCAAACGGCGAAATATCCGAAGGGAAATATTTGGCCTGCCCGTTGCCTTTTGCCAGTTTTTTATTTCCAGTATTTAATGCGTTAAAGGCGGGGTTATCAAGTATATGGTCCATTGGTTTTATTTAGAATAATTGATCAGCGGTATCTTAACTGATGTCCTTTTCTGCTTTCAAATCTATAAATAATTGATAAACTAAGCCGCGAGGCCTGCTTCTGTTAACGTAATATTGAACGGGGATGACATTATAGTAAATTTGATCCCAAGCCTGCCGCCAAACAAAATCAGGAGATCACGCTGTTTATGCTTTTAATTTAAACCCTCCATTTTTTTGCTCAAAAACATACAAATCCCATCGCTAACTATACTACTTTTGTAATAAATCATTAATTTAACGCCATACACCTTTTACCATGGAAAAACCCATAATATTTTCAATAGATGATGATCCGCAGGTGTTACGCGCAATAACCCGCGATCTGAAATCGATGTACGGCAAGGAATACAGAATTATTAATACAACATCGGCACATGAAGCGCTGGAAAGCCTTATCGACCTAAAAAACAGCTCGGATGTGGTTGCCATGTTTGTATGCGACCAGCGCATGCCCGAGATGGAAGGAGTTGCTTTTTTAGAGAAAGCCATAAAAATATTCCCAAAGGCAAAGCGCGTTTTACTTACCGCTTATTCTGATACCGAAGCTGCCATAAAGGCCATAAATGATGTTCAGCTTGACTATTACCTGATGAAGCCCTGGGATCCACCCGCTGAAAGGCTTTACCCGGTAATAGACGACCTGCTGGACGACTGGCAAAGTGATTACATCCCCGATTTTAAGGGGATAAAAGTAGTTGGCTACCAGTTTTCGCCGCAATCGCACACGGTTAAAGATTATTTGGCCAGCAACCTGATCCCCTATAAATGGCTGGATATTGAGAAAAACCCGGATGCAAAAGAAATTTTAGAACTTAATGATGTTGCTTTAGACCAATTGCCGGTAATAGTTTTTGATGACGGCAGTTATTCATGCAAACCCACCATAAGGTCAATAGCCGAAAAGGTGGGCGCTAACCCGCAAATAACCAATGATATTTATGATGTGGTGATCATTGGCGCAGGTCCCGCAGGCCTTGCGGCGGCTGTGTACGGCGCATCAGAAGGGTTAAAAACCTTGCTGATAGAACGTAAAGCGCCAGGCGGACAGGCAGGGACAAGCTCGCGGATTGAAAACTACCTGGGTTTCCCGGCAGGTTTAAGCGGGGCCGATCTTACACGCCGGGCCATAAGCCAGGCTATGCGGTTGGGCGCGGAGTTTTTATCACCACAGGCGGTGAGCGATATCAAACAAAAAGACGGTTACAAAACCATTATACTTGATGACGGGCCTGAAATTGTTAGCCGTACCGTAGTGATAACTACTGGGGTTGATTACCGCAAGCTGGAGGTTAAAGGCGCCGAAAATTATACTGGTGCAGGTATTTACTATGGCGCTGCAACTACCGAGGCATCAGCCTGTAAGGATAAGGAGGTTTATGTTATAGGCGGGGGGAATTCTGCGGGGCAGGCGGCGGTTTACTTGTCTAAATTTGCTAAAAATGTTTATATCATTATCCGCAGGGATAGTTTAAGCTATACCATGTCGGCCTACCTGATCCAGCAGATAGCTAATCTGCCCAATATTCATGTTTTGGCTGATACTGAAATTATTGAAGCTGCAGGCCATAATTGCCTTGAAAAACTAACGCTCATTAACGTTAAAACAAAAGAAACGGTTACCAACGAGGCGGCTGCCCTTTACATTTTCATAGGCGCAAAACCTTATACCGACTGGATAAAGCTGGATATCCTAAAGGATGAAAAAGGCTTTATTGAAACTGGGCGTGAGTTGAGGCGCTATGATGATTTTACCAAGATCTGGAAGCAAAAACGCGACCCGTTCCTGCTCGAAACCAGCTGTAATGGCATTTTTGCCGCAGGCGATGTACGCGCAGGCGCCATGAACCGCGTGGCATCTGCCGTAGGCGAAGGCTCAATGGCTATAAGCTTTGTACATAAGTATTTGGCGGAAGTGTAAATATTGGTTGATTGAGTTAGATTAGGTTGATTGAGTTGAATAAGTTATAATGTAATTACCATGGAAGACGAAGTATGCAAACACCTGGGTGCTATTAAAACACTAAAGCAGCCTAAAGATTATGTGTGTGAGGAATGTGTAAAAGTGCATGGCACCTGGATGCACCTGCGTACCTGCCAAACCTGCGGCGTTACGCTTTGCTGCGACAGCTCGCCAGCTCAGCATGCCAGTAAACATGCCGCAGAGGCTGCTCACCCGGTAGTGATCTCGGCCGAGCCGGGCGAACGCTGGCTCTGGTGTTATGTAGATGATGAAATGGCGGAATATTGAGAAAGTTGGCAGTTTTAAGTGCGCAGTTGGCAGTAAGAGTTAAAGAAGTTTAAAATTGCAGAAAATACCCTTATTAAATCTGCAAACTGCCTACCGCCAACTGCAAACTTCTACCTACTGCTCCGCTAAATACCTATCCAATGACCACGGCCCTGAGCCTAAAATTAAAAATATTACGAGGACTACCAGGGCTGTTACTGATGGCCACACCATATAATTAATGGCATCCTGGAAAATGCCACTCAAAAAAATCGCGCCCAGCACTATTGGGATCTGCAGGATGCAGCCAAACCTGGTGAGGATTCCTACGCCTATCAATATTCCGCCTACCATGTGCGCAAACATTACGTAATAAACCAGCGACATTAAAATTACCGGCGAAACATCTATAACGGTCTGATCTGTTATCAACTGTTTAAGGTATTCGGTGTTTTCCATAAAGGAGATCCCTTTCCACAGTAAAAAAGCGCCAAGCGCAATACGTACAATGTCAATAAATTTAGGGTGATGGGTGTCGCCCCAATTTTCAATACGATGAACTACGTTCATA
Source organism: Mucilaginibacter sp. (assembly GCA_028287925.1). Classification (GTDB taxonomy): domain Bacteria; phylum Bacteroidota; class Bacteroidia; order Sphingobacteriales; family Sphingobacteriaceae; genus Mucilaginibacter. The sequence goes on from JAQBOS010000166.1 coordinate 3,355, forward strand.
ATAACCTCCGGTTTTAAGATTATAATTGATTACAATACAAAAGGGAGTTATTGGGATAAACGGCCTGTTGTATTACTTATATAAATTTAGTGATATTGTTTATATAAAGCAATAACAATTATTGGGGATAATTAGTTTTAAGTATTGTCCGTGTCTCCACAAAAATCAATTTTTTTAAACGGATTGAGATTTTTTAATTAATCCTTTTCTTCTTTTCTCAATCTAAAATAAAAATCAATTCCATTTATAATCATTCTAAATAAAATACGTTAATTAGCACGATGAAGAAATTTTTGCTGCCCATATTATTAATTACATTAGCCACTACTGCTTTTACTTATATAAACAGTAC
>JAQBOS010000180.1 GCA_028287925.1 Mucilaginibacter sp.
CTTTGAATAAGGATTTTAATGTTCGGATTAATACGGTACACCAGGTTGATACGGTGACGATGAACATTGCCGATAAGCCGCAGGATATTTTGCTGTTTAAAAGTACTACCACAGGTGGTTGCTGCTCAACTACCTATCTTAGTTCGGTAACTTTTAATGGCACGGTTATTTATACACAGAAACAAGGGCCGGCAGTTGTTGCTGTATTAGCCAAATAAAATTATTACCTGGTGTTAAGTCAATAGTCTTGAGTCGCAAGTCTTAAGTCAGGTTTTGTCTTTTTCTAACGTAGAACTCAATATTAGGCATCAATTCATGATTGATGCGTATCACTGTTATAGCTATATGTTTTGAAAGAATACCCTCTCCGGGTATGTTATGCCATATTTATTTCGCAGCCTATGAAATAGGATCGCCTGTTTGGATGCCGGATAATCTGCCTCAGAGCATGCGCTTTAACGGCATTACAGCGATAAGGAAACGGTGGAGGTGCACATAAAATTCTATTATTGTTATTTTGACAAATAATTAACTAATAATTTCAAATTATTTGCTTAAAATGAAACCAATGCGTCACTTTCTACGTATTATTATAAAAAGGATAACTCACCTTTGTTAAACAGATATTATAAATCATTTACTTTAATTAGCCTTATTGCCGTTCAGAGTCGCTGATTTATAGCAGGATTTAATAATTTGGTGGGTAATATTTTTACAAAGAAATATATCTTTAATACATATTAAGCTATTGATAATAGTTAATTTTTATTGTTTTGAAAGATAAACCTGGATCACCTGTATTCTTACTTAAACTGTTATTCAAAAAAACTTCTTTTGTTTTATTGTTGATAGTGGTGATGGCATCAGCAGTGATGATTATAATGAATTTTTATTCGATCAGGATCTTGTCTGCTGCAAGAGCTTACATCAACGGCGAATCGCAATATTCAAAGGGCCAAAAAGATGCATCGGCTCATTTGATCAATTATATTTCCCAGGGGAATGAAAGTGATTTCGCTGCTTTTGAGCGGGATATCAGTGTACCTGTTGGTGATCATATAGCCAGGGTGGCATTATCATCAAACAATGATTATAAGCTGGCAAAAAAAGGCTTTTTACAAGGGAAAAATCACCCCGATGATATTGACGACATAATATGGCTTTTTAGTAACTTTCAGAATTTACCCATGTTTAAAAATGTGATTGGGATCTGGGCTGAGGGTGATGTAATGGTAAATAAACTGCATCAGATTGGTTTGCAATCGCGTGCCGAAATAATTAAAGGTAAAATGTCAACGGCTGGGAAGAAATTACTTATCCAGTCAATTAGTGATATTTCGGCCGAACTTACCATTAAGGAAGAGGCATTTTCAGATACACTTGGCGTAATTTGCCGTAAAATTAATTTATATATTTTTATAGCCAATGTTTTAATCACCCTGGTTATTTTAATCAGTTCACTATCATATGCCGGGATCATGATAGGTAAACTGGCTAACTCCCAAAAGAAGATAATTGACCAGAATGATAACCTGCAGGTAATTAATGCCGGGCTTGACAAATTTGTGTTTAATGTTACGCATGACCTGCGGTCGCCATTGGTTGCGCTTATTGGATTGATAGAGCTGATTGACGAAGAATCTGATATCGATCAAATTAAATTGTACATATTGATGATGAAGGAGAGCCTTGAAAAACAAGATCACTTTATTAATGAAATGATGTTATTTATCCAGAGCAAACACGCGGGACTTATTAAAAAGGAATGTCATTTAACTTCTATTATTGATGATGTAATAGCGCAGAATCATTACAGAAACAGTGGAAAAGAGGTAGGCTTTTATAAGGAAATTGAACTGGATATGATTAATAGCGATGCATTGAAACTCCAGGTAATATTAAATAACCTGGTATCAAACGCTATAAAATACAGTGATTCAAAAAAAGAGGAGCAGTGGGTAAAAGTAAAAACATACCAACATGAAGTAACCGCAGTAATTGAAGTGGAGGACAATGGTTTAGGGATCAGGCAAAGAGACCAGGAACGCATTTTCGATAAGTTTTATATGGTAGGTAATAATAAACATAGTTCGGGCTTAGGGCTTTACCTGGTTAAAGATGCCGTAACGCAAATGAACGGACGTATTGAAGTAAAATCGGAACCCGGCCTTTTTAGCAGGTTTATTATTAGCATCCCCTGCAATTAACTGGTGTCAAGTCAATAGCCTTAAGTCGCAAGTCTTAAGTCATCAGGCTTCTGGCTTTCGACTCAAGACTAAACGTCAATTACTTACGCCTTTTGATAAATATTTCTCTCTAAAAAATCGTTCCTGAATTTTCCATGGGGATCATATTCAGTTACCAGGTTTTTAAAATCATGCAGCTTTTCGTAACGCGACGCTAATACTTTGGGATCAAGGGTGAAAACTTTACCCCAATGCGGCCTGGGGGTGTATGGCGCCAAAGCTTTTTCAATTTGAGGTAACAGTTTTAGTACCGCTTCGGTTTCCTGTTTCCAGGTAAAGTGAATGGTAACCGACGTTTGATTATGACATGGGCTCATCCATAAATTATCGGCAGCTATAGTCCTTATTTCGGTAATAAAAAGGTGAGGGCCTATGGCTTTACCTAATTTTGAAATAACCTGGATTGCTTCAACCGCATTGTGTATAGGCACAAAATATTCCGATTGCAGCTCTTTGCCGCTGCTTGGGGTGAAACCCATTTTAAAATGCGGCAGGCGCTCATACCATGGCCCGGGCACGCCCATTTGTTCGGTGCAGTTTTCGGCAGAAAGCGCAATTATGGGGTGCAGGTTTTTAGTTGCGGCTTTGGCCCCGTAAAATTCAGGCAACACTTTATCACTATCAACCCCTATTCGGCTTTTTATCCAAACCTCGTTAATGTGGTCGGTTTGCCAGTCGGTAAATAGGCTTACGCTGTAGCCTGCCGAAACTATTTTTTCGAAATTATGCTTCAATTGCTCCATGGGCAGGCCAATAAAAACATTTTGCCTTACCGTATAAGTGGGTTGAATTTGAAGGGTTACTTTGGTTATTACACCCAAAGCACCCAGGCCAACCACCGCGGCATTCAATTTTTCGGGATCGGAATCTTTCGACAGGTGTACAATATTGCCATCGGCAATTACAATTTCCAAGCCGGTAACCGCGCTGGAAAGGTTCCCGTTTTTAACACCGGAACCATGGGTAGCGGTTGTTATTGATCCCGCTACTGAAATATGCGGTAACGAGGCCAGGTTATGCAGTGCATAGCCCTTTTGGTGCAGGTAAGGTGCAAGCTCGCCATATTTTATTCCTCCTTCAACAGTAACCGTCTTTTTATCGGGGCTAATAGCTACTACCTTGTTCATTTCTTTTGTAGAAATTAAGTTGTCTTTGCTATCGGCTATGCGGTTAAAGCAATGGCGGGTACCAAGAGTTTTTATCCTGCTGTGCTGTTTTACAAGGGTTTGTACTTCCTCAACCGTTTTTGGGTAAAAAACATTATCAGTACTAAATGTTAAGTTGCCTGCCCAGTTTTTTAATCTTTGCTGGTAAGCCAATGAATTAAGTGGGGATATAAGGGGTGTTTCCATTAAAGTAGCGCTTAACTGGATAAAAGTTTTTCTTTTCATAATAATCAGGTATTACTATAACAGGTTATTACAAGGTAAGTTTTATTAGGAGAT
>JAQBOS010000215.1 GCA_028287925.1 Mucilaginibacter sp.
TAAGTTCGAAGAACTTTATACAGCAGCACTTACAACAATTGATGAGCTTGCTGAAAGGATCTTAACACTTGGTAAACCACCATACAGCACGTTTGAAGATTATATTAAAAAAGCCAAATTAAAGGAAATTGACACCATCGGTTTAAAAGATACCACTATGGTTAAAGCCATTATTGAAGATATGGCCACCTTAATTAAAATGGAACGCGTAATTTTAGAAATTACCGCCGAAGCAGGCGATGACGGCACCAATGATATGGTAAACCGTTTTATGCAGTTTAAAGAAAAAAATACCTGGATGCTGCGTTCGTTTGTTAATGAAGATTGATGTTAGTTGATTAGAGACCGGAGATTAGAGATTAGTTGGTTTTATTGACTATAAGAAATATAGCCTTGTTATTTAACAGGGCTTTTTGCATTAAAATCCATTAATCCTATAAATCTTATAAATCTTAGTTTAAATTTGGCCTCTTTATAAATTCAAAACGTTACAAACTATAAATTAATATGAGCAAAGGGGTTGTAAGCAAGGACGAAGATTATTCGCAATGGTACAATGACCTGGTGATAAAAGCCGATATGGCCGAATATTCGCCGGTTAAAGGATGCATGATCATTAAGCCGTATGGTTATTCAATATGGGAAAAAATGCAGGCTGTACTTGACGGCATGTTTAAAGAAACAGGGCATGTTAATGCTTATTTCCCCATGATGATCCCCAAATCTTTTTTCTCAAAAGAAGCCAGTCATGTTGAAGGGTTTGCCAAGGAATGTGCTGTTGTTACCCATTATCGTTTGAAAACCGATGAGAACGGACAAGTAGTGGTTGATGAAACGGCAAAGCTTGAAGAAGAACTGATATTACGCCCAACATCAGAAACCATTATCTGGAACACATACAGGGGATGGATCCAGTCGTACCGCGACCTGCCTATATTGGTTAACCAATGGGCCAATGTTGTTCGATGGGAAATGCGCACCCGTTTATTTTTACGTACAACCGAGTTTTTATGGCAGGAGGGGCATACCGCCCATGCTACTGCAGACGAGGCTATTGCCGAAACAGAACAAATGCTTGGTGTTTATGCTGATTTTGCTGAAAACTGGATGGCATTGCCCGTGGTAAAAGGTAAAAAAACAGCAAACGAACGTTTTGCAGGTGCATTGGATACCTATTGCATTGAAGCGCTGATGCAGGATGGCAAAGCATTACAAGCCGGAACCTCACACTTTTTAGGGCAGAATTTTGCCAAAGCATTTGATGTGAAGTTTACCAATAAAGAAAACAAGCTCGATTATGTTTGGGCCACGTCATGGGGTGTATCAACCCGGTTGATAGGCGCATTAATTATGGCGCACTCTGACGATGCCGGCCTGGTATTGCCTCCAAAATTAGCGCCAATACAGGTGGTAGTAGTACCAATATATAAGCATGAAGAAGAGCTGGAAAATATATCAGGGTTTGTAAAAGAACTTACAAGGGATCTTAAGGCAAAAAACATTTCAGTTAAGTTTGATAAGCGCGACACCCATCGCCCGGGCGCTAAATTTGCCGAATATGAGCTTAAAGGGGTGCCTTTGCGTGTAGCAATCGGCAGCCGCGATATGCAAAACGGAACGGTTGAGCTGGCCCGCCGCGATACTAAAACAAAAGAAACAGTGAACCAGGAAGGTTTGGCAATGCATATTGAAGGTTTATTGGAAGAGATCCAAAATAATATCTATCAAAAAGCTTTCAGCTTCAGAGCCGAGAACACCACCGAGGTTGACAGCTACGATGAGTTTAAACGCCTGCTGGATGAACAGCCTGGCTTTATATCAGCCCATTGGGATGGTACATCTGAAACTGAACAGCAAATAAAGGATGAAACCAAAGCTACTATACGGTGTATCCCTTTGGATAATAAGAAGGAGGAAGGCAAGTGTATTTTGACAGGGAAACCTTCGACGCAGCGGGTATTATTCGCGAGAGCCTATTAGGATTGGTGAGCCGTTGATTTTCTCTTTCGTCGCCGTTGTTGGTGTTGTCACCAACAACCGATGATGTTTGTGTTTTGGAGGATGCCGCGTGATTGTCGACGGCTTTTTACGCACAATAAAACTCTCCGCTTGTTGGTCACAAGACCAACAAGGGCATCAATAAGAAAGAGGAGCGAAAGTGTATTTTGACTGGGAAGCCTTCGACGCAGCGGGTATTATTCGCGAGAGCCTGTTAATTGGTTGACCGCCTTTGTTGGTATTGTCACCATAGGTGTTCAGAAGATTAAAAAAAGCGCGAGAAGTGCGATTCCCTCCCTTGGGAGGGCGAAGGGAGGGGTTTCTGCGCCAAGCTTTTACGCTTGATTATCCGGGGTATCACAGTTTGAGAAACCCCACCCTTCCCCGCCCCGAGGCGGGAATCGCACGGGGCCGCGGCTTGCATGATTTGTTCCGTACATGTATGGTGACAACACTAACAAGAGCGGGATTTGGTTATAATAGAAAATGAAAAAATCCTTCCCTAAAGGATATCTACTAACAAGCTTCCATTTAGGGATGGAAAGCAAATATAAAATCCTTCGGGTACAAGCTTATGAAATTTGCGACCAAGGCTATACATGCCGGACAAGAGCCCGACCCTACAACAGGGGCGGTGATGACACCGATATACCAAACATCAACCTACTGGCAAAAATCGCCGGGGGATAATAAGGGTTATGAGTACTCGCGTGGTACTAACCCAACCCGTAAGGCACTGGAAAATTGCTTGGCAGCGTTGGAAAATGCACAATTCGGATTGGCTTTTTCGAGCGGAATGGGTGCTACGGATGCGGTAATGAAACTATTGAAGCCTGGTGATGAAGTAATTACGGGGAATGATCTTTATGGCGGTTCGTACCGGATGTTTACCAAGATCTTTGCTAATTATGGCATTAAGTTTCATTTCCTAAACCTTTCGGATCCGGAGATCATCAGGGAATATGCCAATGAAAATACAAAGCTGATCTGGATTGAAACACCAACTAATCCAACCATGCAGATCGTTGATATTGCGGCAATCGCTGCTATCAGCAAAGAGAAGAACATCCTGCTTACGGTTGATAATACCTTTGCATCGCCATACCTGCAAAACCCTATTGATCTGGGTGCGGATATTGTTATGCATTCCGTAACAAAATACATTGGCGGTCACAGCGATGTGGTTATGGGCGCTTTGATGCTGAATGATGAAGAGCTATATAAAAAGCTTTGGTTTATTTACAATGCCTGCGGTGCTACACCGGGCCCTATGGACAGCTTTTTAGTGCTGCGCGGCATTAAGACCCTGCATTTGCGCATGAAGGCACATTGTGAGAATGGGCGCGTAATTGCAGCGTTTTTAAAAACGCATCCAAAGGTTGAGAAGATCTACTGGCCGGGCTTTACAGATCATCCAAATCATGATGTTGCCAAAAAACAAATGCGTGATTTTGGCGGCATGATCTCTATTGTACTTAAAGGGGCTGATCTGCAGGAAACTTACCGCATTGCATCGTCATTTAAAGTATTTGCACTGGCAGAATCATTGGGTGGGGTAGAATCCCTGATCAATCACCCGGTGAGCATGACGCATGGCTCGATCCCAAAAGAAGAACGGGAAAAAGTTGGCGTAGTTGATAACCTGCTGCGTTTAAGCGTAGGGGTGGAGGACGTGGATGATTTGCTGGAGGACCTCGCTAACGCCCTATCTTAAATAACTTGTCATTGCGAGGAACGAGGCAATCGCGAACTATGCAAGGCCGCTCTGTATAGTTCGCGGTTGCCGCACTGCGCTCGCAATGACAAAATGTATTAATCTAAATGATTGACAACATACAAGTCTTTCTCGATTCTAAAGTAATTCAGTACAATCGCCCTGAATTTATTCCGAACGACCCTGTCTCCATTCCGCACATGTTTACCCAACAGCAGGATATTGATATTATGGGGTTGTGGGCTGCCGTATTAGCCTGGGGGCAACGCGTAACCATCATCAATAAGTGCAAGGAACTAATCACCCTGATGGATGGCGCGCCATATGATTTCATTATGAACCACCAGGAGCTTGATTTAAAAAAGCTGCTGCACTTTAAGCATCGCACTTTTAATGATATTGATACTTTGTATTTTATTTCATTTTTCAGGTATCATTATGAAAATTATGAATCGTTGGAATCGGCATTTTTGCCCCCCGGCCCACTAAAGGGGGAATTAGCTGGAGAGGAGCCGATTGAGAAGTATTTAAACTACTTCAGAAGCTACTTCTTTTCACTGCCCGATTTTCCGCATCGCACCAAAAAACACATTTCATCGCCATCACAAAAATCAACCTGTAAAAGGCTGAATATGTTTTTACGCTGGATGGTGCGCAAGGACGATTGTGGTGTTGATTTCGGGATTTGGAACCATATCAAACCGTCAGAATTGATAGTTCCCTGTGATTTGCATGTGGATAGGGTAGCCCGCAAGCTAAATCTTATCACCCGTAAACAAACTGACTGGCAAACTGCGGTTGAGCTTACGCGGCGTCTTCGCGAGTTTGATACCACCGATCCTGTAAAATACGATTTTGCGTTGTTTGGGCTGGGGATAGAGGAGAAGTTTTGATTATTGCTGTGGGGTCATCTTCAAAAACTAAACTTTAAAGACAGTTGTCTTAACATGTGAAACACATTGAAATTCAGTTTGTTATAAACTTGATGCTAAAAACCGCAAAAATAAAAGTGCTGATTATCAATTAATTATAACAGGTTGAAATATCAATGTGTTGATAATCAACATGTTTCACAGCGTTCCACCCGTTCCGCGTAAAAATGGAACGCTTTGGAACGCTTACGCTTCTTCCTTAAAATAAACCTTATAGTAGTTCATCGCCTTGCCATCATCAAATCCTTTTTCAATCAAATCCTTATTGCCGTGAATGTAGATGTGAAAGTTTTTATCCAGATTTAAAACATTTTTATAAACTTTTGCTTGCTTTTTAATGTATGTAACATTTTGGAATTCAGTGTATTACAAGCTTGTTGTTAAAGAGTTAAAAAACAAACATGTTGATTATCAATTACTTATAATAAGTTAAAATATCAATGTGTTGATAGTCAACATGTTTCACAGTGTTCCGCCCGTTCCGCGCAAAAATGGAACACTTTGGAACGCCTACGCTTCTTCCTTAAAATAAACCTTATAGTAGTTCATCGCCTTGCCATCGTCAAAACCTTTCTCAATTAAATCCTTATTGCCATGGATATAGATGTGAAAATTTTTATCAAGCTTTAATACACTTTTATAAACTTTTGCCTGTTTTTTGACTGCGTTGTCTGAAATTTCAAAGGTATCGGAGATAGGACTGTCAAACTCCTGTTCGTATTGATTTTTAAAGGTTTTGAATGATTCAATCGCCTTTGGGTTGCCTATAACTTCCCCGGTGAATTCGTCCATATCAAAGGTGTCTTTTTCCTTAAAATATTTCATGGAGCGGTTAAGCAGATCGATCTTATCGGCCTTGCTCATTTCAAACTCGTCGTCCAGTTTATTGGTTACAAAGTTTTTATATACACCGAGCGCATTGCTGGTTTGGTTAAAGCTGTCGTTGCGGATCTTCAGCTGTAAAAAGTCGTCCTTCCAATAAACAGCTGCATCCTGGCCTGTATTGTTTTTATCTATCACTACAACCTTATAGCCATTCTCTTTCTCTATATTAAAGATCAGCACGCCTTTATCCAATTTATTTATGTTGATAGCATTTTCCTCGTAATCAACCTGGAAACCACCTTGATCAGGATAAACTTTCAGATAAGTTTCCTTATTTTCTGATTTGAAAATGCCTATAGCATCCAGCAAATTACCTTCAATCTGCACTTTATTAAAATACACTACGTAAAGCTCACCGCCTTTTATATTGGGATGGGTTGTCACCTTAAAAAGAAACTTTGCGATCAGCTCAGAAGCTTCGTGAAATTTCTCTTTTTGTTCAAAG